>JAITGU010000128.1 GCA_031280375.1 Candidatus Methanovirga procula
AAGATTAATATTTTCAAATAAAAAAAAAAAATAGTTTTACTGAAATTTTACAGATTATCAATTTTCCAATAATTAAAATATGATATAAGTAAATCTTACTAAATTAAGTTGTCTTGACATTAGGTAAATTAACTATTAATAATCTTTTTCATGTGCACGACCTTCTAAGAAGTTGCCTTTACTAATATAAGAATGTGAAACAGCTGATACCTCTTTTTTGAGTGAATTCAGTTTTTTCTTATCAGTATTTTCTACTGCCTCTAAGTAAATAGAAATAATTTGTGATGCATACTTCTTGTTTGAAAATTTACAATCTAAAACAATAGAATTGAGTCCTAACTTTTTAATTTTATCTAATTCATCAATTAAACACAAACAATCCTTATTCATGATATGACTCTTTCTATTAAAGTCCAAATGAATTTTATATTTGAATTTTTTCCTTTTTTTATCTTCTAATATTGCATAATCAGAATTATCATTAATTACAAGATTTTTACCATTACTTAAATTAGAAAAATCATCAAAACTAACCATAACTTCCAAGTTTCCATGAACAATAAGTTCAAGGTCAATATTTCCAAAATATTTTGAATTCAATTCCTTAATCTCATCATAGGATAATTCTGAAGATAGTGTTAAGCTGTTAAATCCAGATTCTTTTAAATTTTCACAGGAATAGTTATTCCAGATATTTAAATTATGGCCTCCATATATGTTGCAATCAAATAAATGATTAATACCAGGAATATCAGTCATTATTGATAGATTGAAACCGTCTCTTTTCAGATTATTAAATATTTTTACAGATTTATCTATTTCATCATCAGATATAAAGGATGGTAGAACCCAAACAAGTTCCAGTGTTTTATTTAGTTTAGTCACTTCATTTGGCTTGTTAGTGTATGTTGTGGTTAATGCTTCAATTAATAAATCTTCAATGTTTTTAAAGTAATCTTTAAGGTTATTATACAAGTAAGATGGATCAAAGTAGATTTTTTTTATAGGGTAGCTTGAAGCAATTTTAACAAGATCTAAATTATCCACAATGACATTTAGTTCTAATGATGTTTTATTATTAGGTTCGTTTGATTTTACAGGTTTCTTGTTTACGGGTAACAATAATGTTTTATTTTTAGATTTATAATTTTTAATAAATGAATTTAATTTATTTTCTACAAGATTAATTTGTTTTTTATTGGGCTTATAATATCTTAATAAACGATCAGATGCCTCATCTAATATTTCTCGTCGTAAATTGTTTAATTGGGAAGTTGGGATGAAAATATCGTTAAAAAAATTAGATATTTCAATTTTTTCAATGAAAAATGGCGTGTTACCTGTTTTAGATAGTTGTTTTTTGATTTCTTTAATTGATGTAGGACGATTAATAGCTTTTTGAAATTTTGATGGTGAATAATAATCTAATTCAATTAAATCATTATTTAAGCTGAACTCGGCTTTCACAGAAATTTGTAAATCTTCATCTAAATGTATATTTAATGAAATTGGTATTTTTGATTGAATGTGTTCTTTTTTGTATTTTTTAAGTGTTTTGTGGAGCAAGTGAGAATAGCTTATAAAAACCTTATCTCCAACTCTAAGATTTCGAGTTGTTTTAAAAACAATGAAATCTTCATTTTGCTTTATTATATTATCAAGATATATTCCTTTAATCTTATCCTTATATTTAAAAGCTATTCCGTCTCCAATTTGAATATCGATATGATTCTCTTTGTTTACTCTGACTTCTTTAACTCTGTAAATATCTTCTCTGTAATCATTTTCTTCTTTATTATGCCATTCTAATAGTTTGTTGTGGTTAGATTTTTTATTATAATCGTATTTTTTATTATTTTTATTATATCTATTTTTATCATGACTTTTTTTAGAATTATTATTAAAATTGTTATAATTTGATTTTAAATTATTATTAGAAATTGTTTTAGAATAATTATTAGAGTTAGACTTTAATTTATAATTTTTATTAAAATTTGTTTTATTATCCCTATTTTCATACTCATAATTAACATTACCATTATCATCATTATTATTATCATAATCAATTGAATCCTCTTTTATATCAACAACATCTCCAATGTAAAATCCAACATGCCCTGAGCTTTCACGACCCATAACTCTTCCAGGCACTTCTCCTAAAAGATAACCTTTTGTAAATTTTCTATTGAAAACAAGATCTAAATCATCAATAAACTCTTTTTTATTATTTAAACTATTTTTATAGCTATTTACGATGGTTCCAACATAATCCTCTGATTTCATTCTACCTTCTAATTTAATAGAGTTAATTCCTACTTTTTCAATCTTATCCAAACTCTCTGCAGTGTTTAGATCATATGTTGACAATAAATAGCCATTGTCAATTTTATATCCATTATGTTTTAATATGTATTCTCTTCTACAGGGCTGAGTGCAAGCTCCTCTATTACCACTTCTACCGTTATTTAATGAAGAAATATAGCATTTTCCAGAAATAGAATAACAAATAGCTCCGTGAGCAAAAACTTCTAACTCCATACTAATTTTACTTTCATTTAACCTTGAATTTATATCAGCAATTTCATTAACACTAAGCTCACGAGGAAAAATAACTCTTGAAATCCCATTGTTTGAAGCCCATAGTAGACTATAAAAATTGTTTAATCCCATTTGTGTTGAGGCGTGGATTTTCATTTCTGGAAAAACTGTTTTAATTAACTTTAAAACGCCAAAATCTTGAACAATGACTCCGTCAACACCAATTTTATAAAGTTTAAATAGATATTTTAAAAACTTAAATATTTCAAAATTGTTAATTAAGGTGTTAACTGTGATAAAAACCTTAACATTATTTAAATGAGCATAATTAACACTTTTTTCTATTTCTTCTATACTAAAATTTTCTGCAAATGCTCTTGCTCCAAAATCTTTCCCTGATAAATAAACTGCATCTGTTCCTGCATTAACAGCTATTTTAAAAATATCATAAGATCCTGCGGGAGCTAATAATTCCATAACCATTCAAACACTTTATATTCCTTAATAGTTTTTATTCTTTGTTTAAGACCTTAATATATTCATTGAACATATATTATGCTTATTTGTTAAATTATGTTGTTATAGTATATAGTTTTATAATTTATATTATATATTAAATATAAAATAATAATATATTAACTTTTACAAAGATATAACTTTAATATTAAACATTGATTTATATGATAAATAAAGAATTTAATTTAAAAACTTGTTTGGTTACAAACAGGAATAATAAAACAGAAAGACAATTTTTTCATATAATTGAACAAGCTATCATTGGTGGAGTATCAACTATTCAACTTAGAGAGAAAAATACAAAATCTAAAGAATTTTATGAAATAGCTATTAAATTAAAAAAATTATGTGATAAATGCAAGGTTCCTTTAATTATAAATGATAGATTAGATATAGCTATTTCTGCTAATGGCGATGGTGTTCATATTGGGGCTGAAGATATTCCAGGGAATGTTGTACGAGATATTATCGGTTCTAATAAAATATTGGGAATATCGGCTTCCACTGTTAATGATGCGATTGCCGCTGAAGAACTTGGTGCAGATTATATTGGGGTTGGTGCAGTTTTTCCAACAAAATCAAAGGTCACCAATGAAATATCTATTGAAAAATTAAAAGAGATAGTTGAAAGTGTTAATATTCCTGTTGTAGCAATAGGGGGAATAAATGAGAGCAATATATCATCACTTAAAAACACTGGAATAAAAGGTGTTGCAATTATATCAGCTATCATGAACTCTGATGATCCTAAAAAAATAGCTGAACAGTTAAATAAAACGATTTTATGATAATCACAAGTTAAATATTCTTATTTTTTTAATTTTAATAATTTTCACCCTTCCTGAGTTTGTAAATTTTTGTGGAGTTTTTCTTTATATTAACTTCCATTTCATAATGAATAAAGTTAAATACTCAAGGTTAAATCAACATATTTTTTGTCAATTTCTTTAAATTGAAACCTCTTTTTTCATATGTCATAATTTATATTTTACTTTACATAAAAACTTAATATTAATTTTCTTAAAAGTAATATTTATGTATGACATATTCAAAATATTAATTTGCAAGTAATTAATTGCAATTATTATTAGAATATAAAATTGGAGGTAATTAATGTCCAAAAATATGAAGAACAATGAACCCCTTAATAAGAACCACAACCATGAACATAAGGATAATAATGTTAATGACATTAATGATACTGAGAATATGAGTGGTGTTAAGTCTTTGAAATATGTTACGAGCAATATTTTAAGAGATGAGATTTTTAAAGTTGTTTTTAGGAAAAAAACCTCGAAAAAACTATTAGAACGACTAATTAAAAGGTTAATATCCTTAGAAATAGAAATCAAACAAATTTTGAATAGTGAAATAGTAAGAGAGAACGAATTTGGTAAAACCATACTATTAGATTTAGTATTTCTAACTAAAAACAATAGAATAATAACTCTTGAAATCCAAAACAAAGAAATAGAAGACATGGAAGAGAGAATAAAATTCTACACCGATCGACTAAGTTCCATAACCCTTAAAAAAGGAGAGAATTACCAAGACATTAAAAAAATAATCTCAATCTCTTTACTAAACCATAAATTTTATAAAGATAAAAAAGAAATATATAAGCATAATTATAAGATAACTAACCAACAAACCTTAAAAATATTTGGTAATGACTTATTAGACATTCACATTTTCGAAAAAGCATGTTATGATAGTGATAATCCATTAGACTCTTTTTTAATGTATCTATATGGATTGTTAAATGAACAAGAACTTAAAAACCTAATAAAAAAAGATGAATTTATAAGAGATGTAGAGGAGGAAAGACTAATGTTTTCAGAGTCCGAGAGAGAAGAAATTTTAAAAATATCAATAGAGAAAGCAGAAAGAGACCAACAATCAATACTAACCACAGCAAAAAGAAAAGCCGAAGAAGAAGGAATGGAGAAAGGAAGAGAAGAAGGAATAGAAGAAGGTATGGAAAGAGGTAAAGAGGAGGCTATGTTCGTTTTCGCAAAAAAACTTAAGTCTGCTGGTGGAACTCTTCAAAGAATAAGTGAACTAACAGGAGTCCCAATAGAAAAAATAAAAAATATCTAAAAACCTTTTTTTTATAACCACATAACATTTAAAGTTATTAATTCTCAAATTAAAGCCACAGGGGACATATTTATACTAACTACCACATTATGAGTAAATAATTGGAGTTTCATAAATTATTATATTATTTATTTTATCTAATTCGTTTATTTGTATCCAATCAACATTACTTGCATCATAACTGAATAACGCCCAATTACCATTAGTTTTTCTACTTTTTTCTTGTATTTCTAGAAATTGTGCTGGATTTGTAACACCATATTTCTCTAAATTAGTTTTTCTATTTTTTTTTGTTTAACTTTTTCTTTAACTTCTGGAGATTGTGCAGGATGTTCAACTCCATATTTTTCCAAGTTAGTTTGTTTAACTTTTTCTTTGATTTCTGGAGATTTCATAGGATGTTTTACTCTATATTCATTTCTTCTCTACTAAGCTTAGAAAATTTAACTACTTGTTCATCCATCTTATCAATGAAATCTTTAACTGGTGGAGATTTATTATATAATTCTCTTGTTGTTAAGTCAAATCCTTCAATAGGATACTCAGAACTTGAATTAAGATAATCAATATATAATTCATAAGTAAATTGTGTGGATTGATTCATTTGCTTGGTAATCATTAATGAGAATGCTGTTACTTGACCAATTGATAAATCAGGTTACTATCTGTCAATCCCCTATATAAAATATTATCTTCAATAACAGCTTTTTCTGTTTTATTTAATGGTGCATTTAACTCATTTTGAATTAAAGTTTTAGTATCAGTATTTTTAACAACAGTAATTTGCTCTCCTTGAATAAAACCAATGTTATAATTTAATGCAATGTTATAATTTAATGGTATATAATTAATATATATAAAGGAATATATGTGTGGGTTAAAAAGTAGTATTTATATATATTTTAAAACTGTAGAGGCTGTAAAAAAAAAGTGTGTGGAGCAATGTTGTCAAGAGGTTGTAAATTTTTGTGAGGTTTTTCAATTTTCATGGTTTTCTTTATAGAGGATGGGTCACAGTTGACCTGTCATGAAAATTTTGATGGTGGCCCTTTAATTTACTGATATATTTATATGGGAGTTTATGCATAAATAATTACATAAATATAATTAATTTCGTTTTTGGTGATTATTTATGGGAAAAAGAGGTCCTAAACCTAAATTTACAGAATGTTGCTTGTCCAAATGAAGATTGTGAAGACTATGGCAAGGTTAATAATGGAAATATCATTGGTAATGGTACATACATAGACAAAAAAACGGTAAAGTACATTAAATTTCACTGCAAAACATGTGGAAAAAGCTTTACATCAAATTCAAACACTATTTTACATGTATTTAAGAACTAATGAGAAGGACTGTGTTCATATGCTTTAAAAATGATTCTTTAAAGGAAAATGAAATTATATAGAGGAACAGCCAAAGGTTTTTAGGATGTAAAAATTAGATACTGTTCGCAGATGATTTAAGTATATGCAGCAAAATACATAGTGAAAATAGTTAATAAAAGTGCTGAATGAAAGTATTTAAGTGTGGATAAAGTAGATACTTGACGAATTATGGACTTTTGTTAAAAAAAAAAACATATTCCACGAATGGGTTGCAGACCAGAAGAAGAAAAGTATGGGTCTACTTAAGTATTCGATCCCGAAAATAAAATATATTTTAGCAGCTCATCTTGGAAAATTATGACCCAAAAATCCTCAGATGAAATCGTAAAAACAAATACATCAGAAGTCATAAATGAAAACAATCTACCCTTATTTGTCACAGATGGAAGATGAATTCTTATAAACACTCCTTATTAAACAAATACAGTGAAACCATACAGCCACACCCAATAATAAAAGAATGGAAGGACTTCAAAAACCAAAATGGTAAAAACTATTTGTAAAAAGTTTTAAATATTAAATTAGTTTTTCTTGAAAAATATTCATCGGATTTGAACCCTATTGAAAGAGTATGATATTCAAATAAAAGGTAAATTTATGCGATTATGTATGTTGAAGATGAAACTCATTTAATCGTCCATATTTTCCAAGTATTTTTCATTTTTATGCGAATTTAAAATCGCTTGTTGAAAACTGGCTTTTATAAATACATTACTTAAAAAAATTATTTCAAGGACTATAAATTAAAAAATTTTTAATAATATGTTATTAAAAGAAATTTTGTTCATTGAACAGATTGTGCAACAAGCACTTAAAGATTAAAAGATCAAATTTACAACATAAATATGGATTTACAAATATGACTAATAAGTAAGTTAACACTATCTGCTTTATAAAAAATAGCTATAAAAATCAATCCAACAATAAGAAACCATGCGAATTTTTTACCAAATCTTTTAGAACTAATAGGATTCAATAATTCAACACCAGTAGGAGAGAAGGAATCTAAGATAATATGACTTAAAAATCCTAAAAATATTGAAAATCCAATAAATTTGAAGTTTATTGTATTAATTGGAAATATTAAAATACTCAATAAAAATAACACTATAATTATTGGAGATAATCTCTTATTTACAAATAAAATACAAAGTAAAATAGCTAATAATTCTAAAAAGATAACTTGAATATTAATATTTAATAAATTGAATGGAATTTGATAGGATAGTTCAATACTAAAAAATGTTATAATAAAAATTAATATGGTTAAAACTAATCCTCCAATTAATGAATGAGTAAAACCTCTATGTTTTGAGAAATAAGATACACTGCTTAATAATAAAATAAGAATACCAATAAAATAGTTTGATTTAAGAAGGAATAATAATATAGATAATGTTAAACCTACGATCACTATTTTATAAAGATCTGCCTTTTTCATATTATGATCAAAATCAGATACATTTGCTCCAACAATAGTTAAAAGACAGTAAACAGGATTTAAGAAGTAAAGTAATGATAATATAAATGCAAATAAACTATGTCCTTTATAAGATGACATTTCAATAATCGCCTTTTTTATTATTTAAGTAACATTCTATTATATTATAAATTTTAAAAAAATAATTTATTAAAAAAATATTATTTAAAGATAATTCTTAAAATTGTTTAAATTCTAATTTAAAGATATATTAAAATTTTTTCAAAGTTTAATAAAATGCATACTAAGATTTGGAATAATATTTATTCATTTAGAAGATAAAAACTTTATTTATAATATTGATTTACTTATAAATAACTTTTATTTATAATACTAAGTCCATGTACCAAAATATTTATATACCTTATGAAATATATAATATAAATGTAGTCTCAGAAAAGACCACCACCCTTTTCGAGACTACAGCTGAAACTTTTGTTTTGGCTCTGGAGTCACCAATACCACCCTGGTGGCTCCATAAACACTTTTCTATTTCTCAATAATTTATTCTAAGTTTTAATGAACTTGTTTTTTTAATGAATATTTTTAAGAGCATAAATAATGGTTAAAAAAGGATCTAAAGAAGAAAGAGACTTAGTTCATATGTTTTGGAATAAAGGTTTTGCTGCTATGAGAGCTCCAGCTTCTGGTGGAGCAACTAAAAGACCATTACCAGATGTTTTAGCAGGAAATTCTAAAAAATATTTAGCTATTGAAGTTAAAACAACGAAAAGTGAGATTATATACATAGATTCTTCACAAATCGATGGATTAAATGAATTTTGTGAGATATTTGGTGCTGAACCCTACATAGGAGTTAAGTTTAAAAATACAAAATGGCTGTTTTTAAGTATAGAAACAATAATTAAAACAAGAGGTCAAAACTACAAGGTTGATAAGAATTTAGCTTTGGAAAAAGGCTTAGATCTTGATGAAATTATTGGTAGAGATAGGCAAGTTAAATTTGAATTAAGTTAAAATTAATCAAATTAAGGTTATTTAAGTTAAAATTAAATATCAAATAAACATTATAAAAAAAATAAATTTAAGTTATTATATTATAAAAATAAATTTTTTATATGATATAAATAAATATATAAATTTAAAAACTAAACATGATTATTAATTTAAATATAATTACAAAATATCTAAAAATAAATTATTATTAAATACAATCATATGAATGAAATGTTATAGTACAAAATATTAGATAGTAAAAATATGGCTAAATTAAAAATATTAACTAATAAAAAATAATATAATTTTAAAAAGATTTAAATATAAGTAAAATTAAATATTAGAATGATAGATATTTATGCCAAGGTAGCTTAGAGGCGAAGCGGTGGACTGCAGATCCATTACACGGGAGTTCAAATCTCTCCCTTGGCTTGAATACATAAGATAAATTAAATTACATAAGATATATTTAACTATATGGGGTTATAGTGTAATCTGGCATCATCTGGGACTCCAGTTGTCTTTGAAGAAAATGCGCAAACTGACAGTATGATTGATTGAGTGATGATCAATTGGAGTACTGAGACATGAGAAATCCCAGGATCGGGGTTCAAATCCCTGTGACCCCATTTTTACTCATTTTTACTTTTATAATCAAAATATCATTTGCATTATCTTTTCAATAGAAATATAAGAAGTTTATCTACCTGTTTTTAAAATGTTAATATAAACACATTCTACCATTCATACTTTAACAATTCTGTAAATAACTGTAGGATAATAAAGACAGTTGTCCTGAGTTTCATGTATCTTCTTAATTTCTACTATCTTAAATCCATTTTCATGCAAAAGTTTTTTCAAATCATCCAGATTCTCAGATGTGAAAAAAAGATAAACATCTTTAGACTGCATCAAACTATCATCAATTTTTTCTATCAAAGTTTGATCATCTGTATTATAACCATCCCCAGGTTTATGGAAAAATGTATTATAATTTAAGTTATTATTAGTATAAAAAGTTATAATACTCCACCTAAAGTAGTTTGTAGAAATAATCATAGTATTATTTTCATCAACTGAATGCATAAAACCTTCATATTCATTATTAGAAATAATGCTATCCTTTTGATTATTTATAAAGTTCAATGAAGCGAAAGAACAGGATAACAATAAAATTAATATTATAGGAATGAAAACTACCTTTTTAGAGTAAGTCTTTGTTAACAAAAATGTAAAAAAGAAGTATAAAATTCCAAGAGAGGGAAATAAATATCTTGCTTGAAAATTTGAAACAAAAAAATAAGAAACAAGAAAACTTAAAACTATACTTAATATAAGCACTCCAAAACCTAAAACTAAAAATTCTTGTTTTTCTACAATCTCCCTCAACCATGAAAATTTTGTTTTTAACTTCCTAAATTTAATTTTCAAATAAAATAAATAGTAGTGCATAATTAAAACTGCAAAACACAGAAATAATAGAATAGATATTTTAGAAATCTTTGTAACAATTAAAATCTCATTGCCTGGAACAAAAATAAATTTAAATATTTCGATTAAAGAGTCTGAAGTGGGTAATGGGATCCAAGAAGCCTTTCCAACGCCAATTTGATAGTTAAGCAGCAAAATTAATGGTAAAGATGACAAAATTCCAATAACCAAAGATATAAACCAAGTCTTCATTTCATTTCTTTTATCATGAATAATAAACCATGACAACAAAATTAAGTATATGCTAACAACAAAGTATATGGCAAAATATTGAGTATAAATAACTAATATTGAGATTAAGGTTAATAAGACCCAATTTTTCAAACTTGACTTCTTTGTAATTTTATATGAATAAAAAAAGCTAAAAACACCAGCAGCAATAACAAGCTATACATCCGAATTTCAGTCCAATAGAACATGAAATTAGGTAATGCAACTATACACAAAGAATAAATCCCACAGAATAACCATCCAAACTCCTTTTTTATAACTATTAAGTTAAATATCAATAATAAACCAATTGGAATAAGTGAAAATAATTTTCCAACAAATATCTCATTAAAGGAAACCTTAAAAAATTCTAAAATCTGAAAAAGTGAATATAAGATAATGTAATATAACAGTGGATGAACATCAATAGCAATATTATGCATCATTTGATTAAATGGTAATGTCACAATGCTATACAAAGTAAAATATTCATCTAACCAAATCACATTATTCAGATACGAAAATAAAGATGCGAATAGTGTTACTGCAGAGACAAACAGTAGAATACCTAATATTTCATCAGATTTATATTTAAGTTTCATCATTAATCTACTCTAAGGTTATTATTATTGTGGGGTTTGGGTAATTTCAATTATAGATCTCCACATTATAGGGTAAGTTTTTGGTTTGCTTATATTATAAAACTTAATATGATAATTATCAAGATATTTTGAAGGTAATGTATCATTTATTTCATAGAAAGCATCGGCTGTTAATGAATCTATCCAAACCTTATGACCAGATAATAAAGTATCATTAATTCTCTTGGATATGCTGCCTCCAAATATGTGAATATTCAATTGAGAATAAAGTGCAGACCTATAAATCTGATTGAAACTATCAGAATTATCTGGATCCTCCATAATAAAAGTGTTCTCATAAGGATGATGAGAAATCATCTCTCTCCAACCCCATGATGCAAAAATATCATCAACAACTAAATCATCAGGATCAATCAAATTTAAAGTGTTAACCATATCCTGACTGAAATTATAATCACCAACACTTAATTTCAATCCATTATAGGATGATGCTCCTCCACCAACAAGAAATAGTGTTAGCAAAAAAACAAAAATAAACTTAGAGTTAAAATAATAAACTTTACTTATTATAATACAAACACTCAACCAAAACACTCCAATGCTTAAAAATAAATATCTTGTATAAAGAATAGGTTTCCCAATCATATCCCCAATTAAAACACCTAAAATAATTTCAAGCAACAATATCAAAGCACCAAAAATTAAAAAGTTAACCTTAACAAATCTCATTTTCAATGATTCAAAAGACAGATCATTAAGTAAACGATAAACACAAATGCCTAAAATCGATATTAAAAGTATGGATAAAAATAAAGTATCCAAACTACATGAATCATGACCTATTAAATCTTCAACTCCTTCAACAAGCTTAGAAGCACTTAAAAAATAAATCACAGTTTTATAGAAAACAAGGCCATCAAAAGGAGGAATCCAATAAGAATTAACAACATTCCTTATTTGTTCAATTAGAATTAATCCATGGAATAAAAGCTAAAACAGAAACAAAACCAGATACCATCAATCTTCTAATTTTTTTAATATTTCCATTAAGATATGAGTATACGAATAGTGATAAATAAACCCCAAAAATAGAAACACTGCAGAAATACTGGGTATATGCTCCTATAATTGTGAAAAATGTTAGTAAAATATAATTTTTCCAAGACTCCTGAATTGTGATCCTATAAGCACAATAAAAAGCCAATGTTACAAATAGCATTCCCCAACTATACATTCTAACATCAGTTAACAGCCATATCAACTGAGGCATTGTTATAATAGAAAAACTAAATAAGCCTGCTCCTAATTCACCAATATCATGTCTAAGATACTTCCAAGAAAAACCCATTAACAATAATATTGTAATAGCTGAAGAAATTTTTCCTAAATATATGTCTGTAAAGGATAAATGTAAGAAATGTCCTAAGTTAATGAAAACTTTAACTATAAAGTAATGTAACGGTGGATGAACATCTAAAGCAGTTACCTTAACAATATTAAAAAAAGAATCCTTAGAAAAAATCAGTGTGAATAGTGAATCATAGCGAATAACAATATTCCCATAATTAATAATTAAAGCCAAAAAAAATAGAATCAAACTTAAAACAAACAAGAGTATACCTATTCTTTTTTCAGCCCAATTGTCTTTTAAATCCATAATATAGTCCTTGATATTAATAATTTAATTAATAAATTTTTTATATAATCACTTTATTGTTGAAAATTTATTTTCAACTTAGAAGAATTTATTCTCTGTTTGAAAATATCATTTAAACATGGATGATTTCATTATTAAATAATTCAAAATTCACTATATCAATAAATAAACTAAAATAAAACTTAATTTAATTAATAAAACAATATTATATTTATTTAAAAAGTCCATTACTTACAAAAATTATGTCAAGGACTATTTTAATATCATATCATCATGCTCAAAATTACTTTTCTATATTCCTTTACAAACAAAATGTCATAATGGTCTCATTTATTTGTTATATTAGTTATATTTGTGATAGTTTCATTTGTCATATTATCAACAGTTTTATTTGTTGAATTACTTAATGGTAGGAATATGTTTACTGTGAAATATTTTTTAATGAAAAAATAGATATTGTTTACCTCTATTTTAAAACTCATATTACTCATGTTAGTACAATTTGTCATGAAAGTAAAACGACCATCAGCAGCAATATTAAAAACAGTATCATTATATGTAATATTCACTAAATTATAACAATAACAATCCAATTTTGGATCCAAGTTCAAATTATGGCTTTTACACCGTTTTAACTCTTCTTTAGGTAAAATTCCAGTGGCATAGAAAGCATTCTTTGAATGTTCTAAATCAAGTGAATTATTCCAATTTGTGAAAATAGTATTATTTTTTGCATAATCATCCATACCTTCAAAAATATCATGACTCTTATTATTCCTTTGAATAGAACTATCTCTAAAAGTACTGTAGCTGACATTTTCTTTTTTCTCATTTATAAATATTTCGTTTGTTTTTTCGTTATTAATATTCTTTGATAATGAGCTAACGGAATCCATATTTTTAGATAACTCATTGGTAAAATTATCAACTTTATTTAAATTTTCAATAATAAAAAAGTTTGCAGAAGACAAAAAACTTAATACTCCAGCTGAAAAAACTATCAGCAAAAGTAAAGGAAGTAAATAATTAATTTTGCTCTTAATTTTCATATTTAACATCACCTATTTTCATTTTTTTTCTTTTTATATGGTTGATTTGGGTTTTGAAGCGTTAATGCTTATATTATCCATCATCAATTCATTTTCAGTTAATGGATGAGGATTTTCATTATGTATTTTTATAGTATTATTTAATTTTTCTAAATAGGATGTATGATCATTGTTTTTTTCAATCAACGATGATTTTAATCCCTCAGCACTATTATATGTGATTATAGCAGAAGCAAGTCCAAAACCTCCAGATACAAGAAGGGCAATACCTGAAATAATTAGTGAAACTTTCGTAGTGGATTTTGCAGTTGCATCAATATTCTCGTATTCTTCTTTAAAAAGACCTTCAGTTCCAAAAGATTCTCTTAAAATCGATCCTATACCTACAAAACCAAGGATTCCATTCCCAATATTAGTGCAAGCACTAGCCACATTATCTATTTGTGTAGCACTCATCATATTAACAAATACATTCGCAATATTAGTAACAGTGCCAATGATAACGGATATATAACCTATCACCTGACCTGGACCAGATGGAATGAAAGAACAAATAACTGCTACTATTCCTGCAAGAATAGTTATAGCTCCAAAAGCAATACCAGCAATTGCTAAGTCATGACTACTATCACACTTCTCTATCAAATTATTATCTGCAGCATCAGGAATATGATGAAATCCTTCTTTTAGTTTTGTTGGATCTCGACTATTTTCAGAGTTAGAAT
Source organism: Candidatus Methanovirga procula (assembly GCA_031280375.1). Classification (GTDB taxonomy): domain Archaea; phylum Methanobacteriota; class Methanobacteria; order Methanobacteriales; family Methanobacteriaceae; genus Methanovirga; species Methanovirga procula. Next base: position 14,714 of record JAITGU010000128.1, read on the forward strand.
CTGAATCGTAAGCATATATGATGTAATCTAAACAATATTTAGAACAATTTATATAATATTTGAGATTATCATTGTTAAATTGATCATCATTAATATTGACGATGGCATCGTTTCTATCATAATATAATCCATCAGGTTCATCAGACTTGCCATTCCACCTAAAACTAATATTACAACCAATGAATGTATATACATTATCGTGCTTACTATCTAAAATCAAATATTTGTAAAATTCTTTAGTGTATGTTGTGTTATTTCTAATTATGTATTGAATAACATCTCCTGGTTTAATTTCATTTAAAGTACCATTTTCATTGAAAACCTCATCTATTTCAAAATAATCATGGGGGTAATGTGAATTTAATCCTCCTCGAACTTTTTCACAATCAGATTTCGCACTATCATTCCTTATAGTTAAACTTGATATATCAAAAATTGAAGTATTATTATCAGATACTTCCATCATTTTCTTGTACTTATTTTTAAAAGAATTTTCCATAGAATCACTATCGGATGTGCCTGAAGTTGCTGCATCTACACCTATAGCAACATAACCTCCCAATCCAATAACAGAATCTATCACATATTTAATCCCATAGAATATGGGATAATAAAACTGATACCATTTAAAATGCGTCATTTTATACTTATCGTATTCTTTGTCATCCTCCTTCTTTTCTACAAAATGCATATCTTTTATCATACTAATTTCGAATTTTGTTTGAGTGTACCCAATCTTTTGCTGACTATTATGAATAGTATTTTCAAAATTATAAAACTCAGGTATTTTTGAAGCAACAGCAAAGTTAGTTAATAGTACTAAAATTATTATAAATAGACCTAAAAGTTTATTAAATTTCATGAAAAATATCCTCCTTTTTTATTTATAAAATTAAAATCATTAAAGAGTTTCTATTAATATATCAAAAATCGCATATTGGTAATAAAATTTATGAATTATGAAACTCCAGATTAACATAATGTGGTAGTTAGTATATAAAGATTTCGATATTCAAGCACAGCTTTTGTGGTTTTAATTTGAATATTAATGATTTTTACAGATTATAATACAAAATTGATAATATAAACAATACGATTAATCTATATCATCAGCAAACATAGGTGATGTTAAAAAACACGGCGTACAAATTAAATAAATTGGACAATATAATAGTATTGGGAAATACTTCTCCCATACTATCAAAAGCTTATAAAAACAAGACACAAAAAGATGAAAGACCTGATCGATGTTATGATACATGTTTAAAGCATTAATAATCCCAAAAAGAATGCATGGTTTATATTGGATACGTTTAATTGAGATAAGAATCATTTTTGAGTAGAATAATCCTAAAACGAGATATTTTGAATGGTCAATTCTACCTGTATAAATCTTACAAATAAATGGTTAATTTTAGAGAAAAAATTAACAAAATTCTGGAGTTATGGAATCTATAATTTATGTGTTCAATGAATATAATGGACAGTTTATAGGTTTAGAATCTGAAATGAGAATATGAGTCATAGATGCATACTTACCTAACAAGATCCCTGGTCATCAAAAAAACTCATAGAGAGCAGAGCAGAAGTACAATCTGTAGTAAAAAAATGGGTTATGGATTAAAAAGGTGCATGAAAACTTGTGGATATAAAAATCAATTGGTTTCATGATTGAATAATATGTTTTAAATGATATTATTTGTCATTTACTTGGAAAAAAATAATATTATATTATATATAAATTATAATTAAACATTATAAAAGAATAATTTATAAGAAAATGAGTAAAAAATTATAAGGCTTTAAAAATTTAAAAAAGAATATTATGAAAAGGTTTTAATGCAATGTCAAAGAAAAACAGTGTAAAATTGTTTGAAGATAGGGAAATTAGAGCAGTTTGGGATGAAAATAAGGAGGAATGGTTTTTTTTTCAGTTATAGATATTGTAGGAGTTCTTAGTGAAAGTAAAAATCCAACGACTTACTGGAGAGTTCTTAAAAAGAGGTTAAAAGATGAAGGTAATGAAACCGTTACAAATTGTAACGATTTGAAAATGCCTGCTCCTGATGGGAAAATGCGATTAACTAATGTCGCTGATAGTGAACAGATATTAAGGATAATTCAATCAATACCCTCACCAAATGCAGAACCATTTAAACAATGGTTAGCTAAAGTTGGTAAATAAAGACTTGATGAAATAGCAGACCCTCAATTAGCTATTGAAAGAGCAATAAGTAACTATCGTAAAAAAAAGGATATTCTGAAGAATGGATAACACAAAGATTAAAAACAATAGAGTTTCGTAAAGACCTAACAGCTGAATGGAATAGATCAGGTCAAAGAAGGATTAGAATATGCTTTGTTAACAGATGAAATTACTAAAGCATGGTCTGACATGACAACAAAAAAATATAAACAATTCAAAGATATTAAAAAAGAAAATCTCAGAGACAACATGAGCAATATTGAATTGATACTTAATATGTTGGCTGAAACTTCTACAACAGAAATATCTAAAGGTGTTAATCCTCAAAGATTTGAAGAAAGTAAAGGTGTTGCAAAAAGAGGAGGGAATATTGCAGGAGATGCTCGTAAAAGCTTGGAGAAAGAAGTAGGTAGGAAAGTAATAACTAGAAATAATGCTAAAAATCCAAAATTATAGATGATAAAATATGAACCTTAAAAAGCTCATTATATTAAATACTTTTTTCTTGGTGTTTTTTAGAGACTGTAAAAAGTGTGGAGTTTTTTTGATTTTTGAAAAAAACAAAAATCGTTGAAAATCTTTATTTTGCTAAAATACCGATCACAAAAAATCAATATTATAAAAATACACTTGAAACCCTACTTATCAAAAAAATAGGCAGAATAAAATAGTAAAGTTTAAATAATTAAAATAAATTAAAAATATTTAAAATTAATAACAATCTCTCTCTTTATAAAAAATACAAATTTAAATTCTAAAATAAGAATAAATAAGTTAATATCTAATAGTATTTAAAAAATAAAAAAAACAAATGAATATAATAGATAAAATAAAGAATTTTAGAGTCTCTTTAATTCAAAATTTTTTATTATTGAAAATTTATTTTTCAATTTAGAAGAATTAATTCTTCGTTTTTGATTTAGATAATCTTTGATTATCTTTAATTATAAAATCTCTGATTTTATAAGTTAGAAAATTTTTGATTTTCTTTAATTATAAAATTTTTTATTTTATAATTTAGAAAAGCGAAGCTTTTCTTTAGTTAAAACTTGTTTTAATTTTCTTCAATTTTTTTTATAAAATATTTTATATTTTTAATAAATTGTTAATTAATCTTTATTTTTATTATTATAACAATTATAACTGTTATTTTTTAAAAATAAGGGTTAAAATAGGATAAATTAAAATTTAATTAAATAATTATTAAATTAAATAATATTTTATTTATCTATATTTGTTCTTTTAGGTCTTTTAAAGTCAAAACATTAGGTAAGTGATTTGCAAGCATTCTATGAACAAGAGTTGTGTAGAAATTGTTCTGTGTGAAAACATTTTCTGCAGTATCATCTACCTGCAAACTTCCATCAAAAAGCAATAT
>JAITGU010000130.1 GCA_031280375.1 Candidatus Methanovirga procula
TTTCTAAATTCTCATGCTTCGCTTGAGAATAAACGGAAACTTCGTTTCCTAAGTTTTTCACTTCGTTCAAAACAAACGGAGACTTCGTTTCCTAAGTTTCTCATTTCATTCGAAACAAAGGTTCATCAAAACTTAATTTTGAAAAATAATAAAATCAATTTTTAAAGAATTACTTTACTATTTAGAAGAAACTTTTAGAAAACGGAAAATCAGAGGTTTTCCTAAGTTTTTCACTTCGTTCAAAACAAAAGTTTCATCAGAAGTTTTTATAAATTTAAAAAACTTCAATTTTTTACTATTTATAAAAATTCTACTTTATATTGTTAGGTGCTTGAATGAATAAAGAGAATAACTTTCAAAGAATAGAGACTGAAGTTTCTTTAGGAACCGTTCATCCTGCAGCATTAGAACCTTATAGACTTCGACTTTTTGTTGAAGATGAAATTATAAGAGATGCTGAAATAACTGTTGGTGTCAATCACAGAGGAATAGAGCGGATTATGGAAGGACTTCCTGTTGAAAAAGCTAATGCTCTTACTGAGAAGGTTTGTGGAATATGTTCTAATGCCCATATTTGGAATTCTGTCTTAACAGCTGAAAAAGGTCTTGAAGTTGATGTTCCTCCAAGAGCCAACTATATACGAATTATTATGGAAGAATTAGAACGATTACATAGTCATCTATTATACCTTGGACATGGAAGTGAAGTTTTAGCTCACGAAACATTTTCAATGAGAGCATTCTCGATTAGAGAAACTGTAATGGAGCTTTTAAGAATGATTGGAGGTAATAGAGTTCAGTACGGTGTTTCTATAATTGGTGGAGTTAGACCAAGATGTGAGTTAGATGACAATAGAATTCAGAGAATACTTGAAGGAATGGACTTTATTGAAAGAAAAATAGCTGAATTTGCTGATCGTTTTATTAGTGATCCTATTGTTATGAACAGAATCACTGGAGTAGGAAAAATATCTCAAAAAGATGCTATAGAATTAGAGGTTACTGGTCCAACTTTAAGAGCCACTGGTGTAAGTAGGGATCTTAGAACCACTATGAAAGAATATGAAGACTTTGATATTAATGTAATAACTTTATCAGATGGAGATGTTAAGGACAATATTCTTATGAGAGTTTTAGAAATACCTGAAACCATTAATATCATTAGACAAGCTATTAAAAACTTACCAGATGGTTCTATTGTAAATAGGTCTTGGGATATGATTGATACTGATACTATTCATAGTTATATTGAAGTCCCAAGAGGAAGACTATATCATTCATATAGGCTTGAAGATGGCAGAGTAAGAGGAGCAATAATAAGAACTCCATCAATGTCTAATATTGGTGCAATGCAACTTGCATGTATTAATAATCACATAACTGATGCACAATTATGTATTGTTCAATGTGATCCTTGTTTTACTTGTACAGATAGAGCTATTGAAATTATGAACTACAATAATAAATTATAATAGACAATATCAATATAGAATTATAATAAAGAGATTATAATTATTTTAAGTAAATTTTATATTATTAAATAAATTTTAGAAAATATTAAAATATAAAATAGGAATGAGTAAATGATAACAACAGGGGTTTTAAATCAAGTTTTAGCCATGGTATGTGCTATTATAATAGCTTTTATTATAGGGTCAATAATTCCAGGATTTGAAAGAAAATATGTTCATGCAAGAATTCAGCAGAGAATCGGACCATCTGTTATAAGTCCAGGGATAATGGCTCCAATTAAATTTCTCTTTAAAGAAAATATTAAACCAAATTCCACAGTGCCAGGATTGTACAAATCATTACCAATAATATGTTTTATAGTAATACTTTTAATATTAATATTCCTAATGCCCCAAACATATACAATCACAGCAATTGCAAGTGTAATAGCTATCATAGGACTTTTAAAAGTTGAAGAAATAGCTTATGTTTTAATGGGGGCTCTTTCAAAGTCTATAATGTCTCTTCCAATGCCTTTCCCAGATTTAGTGAAAGGAGGACTTCATACAGATAGTCAAAGATCATATATTGAAGATATTAGCTCAAAAAGAGCATTTAGATTAATATCCTTCGGTTCTTTTCCACTTTACCTATCTTTATTCGTACCAGTGTCCATTGTAGGAAGTGTCTATCTTAAAGATATTGTAAACTACCAAGCTATTCACGGACCAATACTATTTACAACAGGAGGAATACTTGGATTCATAGTTTTCTTTGTAGGATATATGATTTTAATGAATGAATATCCATTCGCAATATTGAAAGCAAAGGCAGATGTTATTGAAGGACCATATATGGAGTATGCATCAAAATATAGATCCATAGTATACTTCACACGAGGATTTTTAATATTTACAATGAGCATGATATTTTCAGTATTGTTTATAGGTATTCCATTAAATATATTCTCATGGAAGATTCTAATCAACATAGCTATTGCATTCATATTTCCTTTAATAATGGGAATAATAAGTGCATTCTCGCCCATATTTACAAATAAGCAATTATATCCAGCAGTTATTGGAACTTCACTACTTGGAGTATTGGCAATTATAGTAAGTTTATTATAAGATTAATTAAAATTATCAGTTAGAAGGTGATTATTTGAAGTTTGTAGTTAGAGACCATCATCTTGTAAGCCTTGGAGGCTATATTGTAGAGCGAAACTTTCCCTACAGAAATATAATTGTTGTAAATAAAACAGATGAACCAATTAAAATTGAAGTACCAGTTTTTAAAGAAGAATGGATTGAAGAACATAGAAATTTGGGATTAAAAATAATCCCTGTATCTGATGAAGAAAACTTTTTAACTCTATTTAAAAAAGCTAAATTAGAGTTAGAAAAATCAAACAATTAAATATCTTCTTAATATCGTTACAATTTTTTTATCTTATATATTTTATCTTTTTAATTTATTTGATTAATTAAATTATTTTAATAGCTATTTTTAAAAATAAAATATTAATAATTATTAAACAAAGTATTTATTATTAAATAACTGTTTTTTTTTAAAAAATATCATGTTAATAATAATAAAATTTATATTAACAGTTTATATTTCATCAAATCATTTTATTTCTTATTTATTCATATTATTAAGATATAAATTTAAAATGAAGTGATAGAATTTTATAAAATATTTAATGGAAGAATTAAAATGAAAATCGCAATGACAATCAAAACCTTTGATGAACAAGGAGTTTTAGATGAAATAACAAAAAAATTATCTTCTATGAACTTAAATATTGTATACACTCATCTTTATCTTGAAAAAAATAATTTTGGTTCTATAAATTTAGAATTAGAAAATGTGGAAGATGTTGAGTATGTGGTTAAAACCCTAAAACACTTAGAGTTTATTAAATCTATTGAAGTTCATAATTCACTGATAGATATTTATGGAAAAAGAATCATTATCATAGGTGGAGGAGTTCAAGTCTCGCAAGTAGCAGCTGGAGCTATTACAGAAGCAGATAGACATAATCTCAGAGGAGAGAGAATAAGTGTAGATACAATTCCACTTGTCGGTGAAAAAGAAATATCTGATGCTATAAATGCGATTACAAGACTTCCAAGAGTTCGTGCCCTTGTTCTTGCTGGTTCTATAATGGGCGGTGAGATAAGTAATGCTGTAAGAAAAATTAAAAAGGAACAGAATATTAATATCATTAGTTTAAATATGGTTGGATCTGCAAAAAATGAAGCAGATATTATAGTAACTGATCCAACTCAAGCAGGAGTAATGGCTGTGATGTCAATAGCAGATACTGCAGAATTAGATATTAATAAAATAAAAAATATAAGATTCTAAGCTGTTTAATTGTATGTGATTATTATTATATTGTCAAGACAACTTAATTTAGTAAGATTTACTTATATCATATTTTAATTATTGGAAAATTGATAATCTGTAAAATTTCAGTAAAACTATTTTTTTTTTTTATTTGAAAATATTAATCTT
>JAITGU010000132.1 GCA_031280375.1 Candidatus Methanovirga procula
AAAAGTTTTAAAACCTAAATACTAAAAAATTAAAAAACTTAAAAATTTTACTTTAAAAATAAAAAAAATATTAATAAATAATCATACTAAAGCTTGATAAATAATCATACTAAAAATATTCATCCTCCAACCAACATTAAACTACCAACCCTAAAAGTTCATATTTTCATTTTACTAAGAAACCACAAATTAGGTTTCACATAGTCACCATATAAATATTTTGATTTAATGGCCTTCAAAATATTTGAATTTGAATAGCTAAAAAATTTAATTTACCATTCACTTCAATTTTAGAGTTATCTATGTTTTCATCTGGAGAGTTCAAAATTAATCACAATAATAAAACACAAAAATCAATTTATATAGTTAAAACTGCACATTCGCACATATCAGCAATTAACAAATATATTACTCCTATCAAAAACAAAATCATCAACCCACTTACTTGTAAAAAGACTTTTTATCAACATTTTCATAAAACAACCTCTCAAAATTACTCACTAAAAACTCCCCACTTTCTATAAAATTCAGGCAGATAAACTCATTTTTAATCGTTCTCCACACTTGTTCAATCGGATTAAGCTTCGGAAAATATCGGAGCAAATGCACAAGAATAATATTCATACAATCAAAAGCTTCTTTCAATAATTTAGCATGATGTACATGAATAATTTATCTAAAAACAATCATTAAAGGTTTTTTTACCACGGATGAACTTTTTAAGGTATTAAAAAAGCCACAAACATAGTTTAACAATATTTCTTCTAATTTATTTTTATTTGCTGTCTTATCTTTTACTCATTTTTTCTTTCTCCACATACTTTTTTCAATTACAAAAATCTTCAATATAACAAAATAAATTTATGCACCTCGAGTATACATGAATTGATAATTTCATGTTGATTTTATAAGTCCATATAAAGATATAAATATTTAAAAAATATAAATCATAAGTATCTAAATAAGATATTATAATAGATATTCTCATTTAATATATTCTTATTTAATTTATAACATATCACGAATAAATAGTTTATATCATGATGTGAGAGGTAATGACGAAATATCTTAATTTTAGAAGGTGTTTTTATGACTAAAGCTAAATGTAAAATTTGTGGTTATGTTTATGATCCTGAAAAAGGAGAAAAACGAAGAAATATAGCTCCAGGCACAGAATGGAATGATGTTCCAGATGATTTTAGATGTCCTTCCTGTGGAGCTGCAAAAAAAAGTTTTGTTGAAATAGATTGATTAGTTAAATAAGTGTTAATGTTAAAATAATTTAACAGTTATTAAAACATAGTTATTAAATTAGTTTAATAGATATTACATTTAGAGGTGTTTAATATGGATAAATATGTTTGTGAAATTTGTGGTTATGTTTATGATCCTGAAATAGGTGACTCTGATAATGGAATAGACCCAGGAACTGATTTTTCCAATGTTCCTGATGATTGGGTTTGTCCGATGTGTGGAGCATCTAAAGAAGATTTTAAACTGCAAAGTTAATTATTCCATGTATTTAGTATACAAGTTTGTATGATTAAAATTTACTTTAAAATTTAATTTTACTTGGAAGTCCAAGATTTTCTTCAATTTAAAGTTTTTTTTTTAATTCTTTATTATTAAGATAAAATTTTATTGTTTATATCAAAATTTTATAATATTTTTATTAAAAAATTATTCTTAAAATTCTTTGAATTTCAATTTAAAGATTATTATAACCTTTTTAAAATTTAATAAAAAATATATAATGTTAATAAACTTAGATAAAATAATATAATACAAAAATTTTGATCAAACTTTGTTCCAAAGGTCGTGAAACTTAGGAAATGAAGTTTCCGTTTTATTCTCAAGCGAAGCATGAGAATTCAGAAAAATTTCTGATTTTTCGCTTTTAAAAGTTTGAATAAATAATTATTTAACAAGTAGTAATCATTGAATAAGTTTTAATAATAAAAATAAGTGGAGGAATTAAAATTAGAATATTCTCCATCATTGGAAAAAAAAATACTGGGAAAACATTGTTAAGTGTAAGAATTATAGAAGAACTTAAAAAAAGAGAATATAAAGTTGCTACAATAAAACACACACATCATAACCTCGAAATTGATAAAAAGGATAGTGATACATGGAAACATCAGAATGCAGGTTCAGATATTGTTGTAGGAATTGGTGATAAAACTTTTTTTAATATAAATAAACTATACTCATTAGATAGATTATTATTTTTGATCAAATGTATTGGAAACCCAGATTTTGTTGTAATTGAAGGTTTCAAGAACTATAATTATTCAAAAGTTTCAACATCAAAAGATTTAGAAGATGAATTCACAATAAAGGTAATTGACCCATTTAAAACAAGTGAAGATGATATTGTCTCTTTAGTAGATGATATTGAAAAGTTAAGCTATGATATTATTGATACTTTATACACCAATGAGTGTGGCTACAATAATGGGTTAGATATTGGTAAAGCTATTGTTAAAGATGGTTTAGAGTATAATTCTGATGATTTGGATGTTTCATTATCTATAGATGAAAAGAATATTGGATTAAACTTTTTTGTTAATGATTTTATAAAGAACACAACAACTGGAATGTTAAAAACCTTAAAAACAGAAGAATTTGGTGTAAAAGATTTCAATAAAGTAGAAATAAATATAAATAAAAAAAGAAAAATAAAATAAGTCTTCAATTAGAAAATATTAATTAAATCTATCTGAACTCCAACTAAAAAAATAATTTAAAATAAAGTTCAATAGATTATCAAGAAAATGTTCCATCAAGAAACTCTTCCAATGGATCATAAGAATTCTCACTTACAGTATCAAATTCAGTTAGTTTTCCTCCGTCAGGTTTTTCTCCATGATACATCTTATGAGATTTTACTCCTGAAACAACTATCGTTGTTCTTACAGTATTTTGCAAAGACTCATCGATTTGAGTACCCCAAATTATCTCAGCTTCTGGATCTAATCTATCAGCTATTGTCTGCACAATTTTTTCAGACTCATATAAGGTTAAATCAGAACTACCTGAAATATTTATAAGAGCTCCTTTGGCATCGGAAATATCTAAATCCAGTAAAGGACTATTAAGTGCCTCATGAACAGATTCTAAGGCTCTATCACCAGAGTCTGATTCACCCATACCTATCATTGCCATACCAGAAGATTCCATGATACTTTTAATATCAGCGAAATCTAATGCCATTAAACCTGGTTTAGTGATCAATTCTGTAATTCCTTTAACAGCTCTTCCTAAAATTTCATCGGAAACCATAAAAGCCTTATTTAAAGGCAAGTTAGGTGCAACCTCCAACAGTTTATCATTTGGAATGATAATAACTGTATCAGATGATTCTTTAAGTTTCTTTAAACCTTGTTCAGCATTCTCCCGTCTTTTAATACCTTCAGCTGAGAAAGGCATAGTAGCTATTGCAACAGTTAAAGCACCTGTTTTTTTAGCTATTTTAGATATTATTGGAGCAGAACCTGTTCCAGTTCCTCCACCTAAACCACAGGTGACAAAAACCATATCAGCACCTTCAAACTGATCTTTTAACTCATCTTCACTTTCTTCAGCACACAATTCACCAATATCAGGCTTACCGCCAGCACCAAGACCTCCACAAGTCTTACGACCTATTAAAATCTTTTTTTCTGCTTGACTATAGAATAAATCCTGTGCATCTGTATTTATAGTTATAGTTTCGGCTCCTTCAATGCCAATCTCATTTAATCTTGAAATAGTATTGTTTCCAGCCCCACCAGAACCAACGACAAATATTTTAGCTTTACTGTCTTCAATAATATCTATTAGTTCCTCATCTATATCTGTAGATATTCTATTAGGCTGTTTTTTCTCAGCCCGCTCTTCTGATTCTTTTATCACATCGTCTATAAATTTCAATTACTAACCCCACATTAATAAGTATCATATTAAATTTATAATAAGTTATATTTAAATGCAACGGTTTAATTTTACATTAAATCCAGAAATCATTTAAAAATTTTAATGTTTCATGTATTTATAGTCAATTTTGTGAAAATTTATTGGAAATAAAATTTTATAAACTTTTAATATAAATTAATTTTAAATTATGTTTAAATATAAAAATATAAATCAATCTAAATGTTGTTTAGAAGATAATAAACTTATAACTATGATAATTGAACTATAATATTAATATCAACTTGTTTTCTTAATAAAGTATTATTTTATTTTTTATTGTTTAAAAATTTTCAATCACAATCTCCATTCAATATATCTTATATTATTCAAAAATAAATAACTATAAGAACATATAAAATATTAATGTTAATTTTTTTACAACAACAATTTTTTTTATAAAAATATGAACTTTTATATAACTATATCAAATGCATTGTTTATAATAAAATAATCGTTAACAATGAAATCTAAAATTTAAAAATAATCAATTAATGGAAAATAGTAGAATGGTGAAGAAATGGCTTTTATAGTTCTTAAAAATATTAACAAAACATTTGATGGAGTAACCATACTAAAAAATTTGAATGTGACAATTGATGAAGGTAGTGTTCTTGGTATTCTTGGTAGAAGTGGCTCTGGAAAGTCTGTTTTGATAAATATGCTTCGAGGGACAAAAGAATATGAACCTGATAATGGAAATGTAATATACACAATAGCTTTTTGCGAAAAATGTTCAAAAGCAGATGTTCCATCTAAAAATGGGGAAAAATGTGACTGTGGAGGAGAATATAAATTAAAAGAAGTTGATTTTTGGAATACAGATAGAAAAATCTTTTCAACTATTAGAAAAAGAATATCTATAATGTTACAGAGAAACTTTGCACTATATGATGAAGAAACAGTTATTGAAAATGTTATGAAAGCTATGAACGATGGTGACTATGAAGAACAACTATACAGAGCATTAGACTTATTAGATATGGTACAAATGAACCATAGGATAACTCATATTGCTCGTGATTTAAGTGGTGGGGAAAAACAAAGAGTTGTTCTTGCAAGACAAATAGCTAAAACCCCTATGTTATTTTTAGCAGATGAACCTACTGGAACATTAGACCCACAAACAGCTGAAAATCTTCATAATGCACTGATTAACAATGTTAAAAAAGAAGGTACTACTATGATAATTACTTCACATTGGCCTGAAGTTATGAAAAACTTAGCTGATAAAGTAATATGGTTAGAACATGGTGAAATCATTGAAGAAGGTTCCTCTGATGTTGTGGTTGAAAAATTCTTAGAAACCGTGCCATTACCTAAGAAAACAGAGAAAAATGAGTATGGTGAAGCCATAATTAAAGTAAAAGATGCTAAAAAACATTATTATTCTATTGATAGAGGAGTTGTCAAAGCTGTTGATGGAATAAACATTGAAATAATGGAAAATGAGATATTTGGTATTGTTGGACTTAGTGGTTCTGGAAAAACCACATTAAGCAGAATGTTAGTTGGTCTAACAGAACCAAGTGGGGGAGATATTGAAGTTCGTCTTGGTGATAACTGGATAGATATGAAAGTGTCTGGTCCTCATGGAAGGGGAAGAGTAATTCCTTACATTGGTTTACTTCATCAAGAATACTCCTTATATCCACACAGATCAGTTCTTGGAAATTTAACTGATGCTATAAGCTTAGAATTACCAGCAGAATTTGCTAAAATGAAAGCTATTTCTGTTTTAGAAGCTGTTGGTTTTGACGATGAAACTGCCAATAATATTCTTGAAAAAGAACCAGATAGATTAAGTGTTGGTGAAAAACATCGAGTAGCTATTGCTCAAGTTCTTATTAAAGAACCTAACATAGTTATTTTAGATGAACCAACTGGTACAATGGATCCTGTCACAAGAGTTCAGGTTACAGACTCTATACTCAAAGCAAGAGAAGAATTGAACCAAACATTTTTAATTATATCCCATGATATGGATTTTGTTTTAGATGTTTGTGATAGAGTTGCTTTAATGAGAGGAGGAAAACTACTTAAAATAGGAACACCAGATGAAATAGTTCCTGAACTTACACAAGACGAGAAAAAAGAAATGATGAATAAATAAAGAATTTTTTATATAGTAATTTGTGAATTTATTTTTTTATATTCAACAATTTTTAAATAAAATTTTTGGAATTTAAGACTATGTAAAAAATTCAGTGGGTGAAATAATTTTTCCATGATTTTGATCCCATTTAACCCTTTGAAGATCTAAATAAACTTCAATACTTTCAATAGTCTTATATAACTTCTTCAAA
>JAITGU010000049.1 GCA_031280375.1 Candidatus Methanovirga procula
AATTCCTGCAAATTTTCTTGAACCAGAGCAAGCTAAAGTAATATTTGGTTTTCCTGTTGTATAGGGTCCTGCTACTGCATCAGCACAAACAGATTGAATTCCTGCAAAGTTGGCTTCAATCCTTCCACCTAAAGTATAAACAATAGCTTGAGAGATCAACATAGCTTGTTTTGGATTAGCTATTATAATAATTATGTCTGGTTGAAAATCTGCTAATTCAAGTGGAGAATATATTATTGCAGAGATTTTGGAACTTATTTTAGACACCTTATCCATAGCTCTTTTTCCAGATCCAATGGTTTTAAATCTACCTAACTTGTAATAAAATTCACCAGTTTCAATGTTTATTGGAAGATCTTCCAATCCTAAGACTGCTGAGCCACCTTTGCAAGTTTGGTCTTCAGAGGTTCCATAGAATTTTTTACCTTCTGATGCTTTTTTAACCATTTCACAATGTCTAACTTTTTCACTTATTCTTTCAATTCCTTCAGATATTTCTTCTTTATGATGTACAAGCTTAATAGCTACTGGGGAATTGTTTAATTCTAAATTATTTTTCAATTCATTACTTATAAATTCATTATCTTTTAAAGTGCCATCTTCTTTCATAAGTATTCCTTTAATTGATTTTTTTATACAGTTATAAAATATTTAAAAAATATTATTAATTGATAGTATTTTATTAAATAATATTATTACAATTTTTTATTACAATTTTTTAAATTATAATTTTTAAAATGATTATTTTAAAAATAAAATCATGTGAGAAAATAGGAATAATGAGTTTATGATCTTTTTAAGGTTCTCATTTATGTTTATTCATTCTAATCAATGGTTTTGATAAATGTCTTCTTGCTGATGTAGGTGTTTCATAATAGCTATTTTCATTAAGCCATCTGTTTTCGTTAATAGCTATTTTTTCTCCATTTGGAAGTTTAAAACCGCACTTCTTACACTTATATCCTTTTTTGGAACCTGCGGAAGTCATCCTTTTACCACAAACACATTTAGGATTTTTAAAGGTTATCTTCTTATTTAAAGATATTATCCTGATTTTTTCAATATTGAATGTTCCACCACAACCAATACCACCAAATAATTGGACTTGATCTCCTTTAATAAGCCTTTTTATAATTTTTCTAAAATCTTTTGTTGGTTCATAAGCAGCAGCTTCAATTTCACCAGATTTATCAGATAATTTAAAGAAAACATGACCTCCAGTAATGACATAAGGATTCCCAATCACTGTCCCAGTTAATATATAAGAACCATATTTTTTCATTTTAGCTATTTCATCTATTTTCTGAAGATGCATATCTGTATGTTGGTTCGTTTTAAAAATCATAGATTTATCTATAGTTTCATTAGTCTTCACAAGGTTTTTAGCTATTTTAAGTATTTTTGGTGATTCTCCTCTAATTCCATAAAGAACTGGGCAAGGTGTTTTTGGTTCAATAGCCATATACTCATTATCAATGTTTTCAAATGTTTCAGGGTAGGTTTCTTCATTCATTAAGACTACAGACTCATAATCAATATTTCTTTTAGTTCCATAATTATCCTTTGTTCTATAACTTATTAATTCATAAGTGTAATCTTCAAGAAAGCATCCAATAGCTGCTAACGATCCTATAATTCCTCTCCCTTTCTTAAACTTGTGGATGTCAGCACCAATGTCTTTAGCAAACTTTTCAGCTTCTTCAATTGGTATAATTGAGTAGATGGATTTGAGAGAATAATTTCTCATTTTTTCACTGATTTCTCCTTGATAGAATACAACACCAGGATTTGTATTTCCACAATCCATCATCGATAAGTCTCTAACATTAGAGAGAACAATTTTTTTAATTGAATCAATGGAATAATTATTAGAAAGAGATATTTTAAATGATACTGCTCCGTTTCCACGAGTTTTAAATCTTGCAAATGGGTTTAGTCTAATAAGTCTTGGGAAACCAGTAATATTAATATTATTCCCTTTTAATTCATCTATTATTTTTGTTGCAAGATATGTTGTACACATTCCATCTGGAGAATCTGTATCATCAATACCAATGTGTAAATAAGTTATAAAATCACCATTTAAAGTATTATTTTTTATATTGTCCTTTTTATTCTTTTAAAAAATGTCATAGAAACTTTAGAATTAAAAACAATCATATAATAATTTTATAATTAAAACATTATAAAAATAAATGAAAAAAATTAATAATAAGTATATAAAATATTCATTTCTGTCCACTTTAGATTTTTTTTAAGATATTTTTGTTATTATGATAAATTCTTTATATCGTGTTATAAGTATTTTTTACAAAAAATTAACTTGTTTAAGTTTGATTAAGACTTTTTTAGATAAAAAAATAGGTAAATATTTCCAAAAATTCATAATTTCTTTAAGTCGTTCAACATATGGAGTTTACTTTTCGCACTTTATATTCATTTATGTGATAACTAACTATTTTTATCCAATTACTAAAAATGATTATATTAATATCTTTTATCTACTCATCATGACATTAATTAGTTCATGGTTAATTGTTTTAGTTTTAAGTAGAATTCCTTTTATTAAGAAATTTTCTGGGTATTATTAAAACATTTTCAACAGAATAAATATTTTTATTTTAAAAATATAAGTTAGAGTATTTAAATTTGAATAGTGTATATAGTTTAAATGGTATAAATATAATATAGTTTAGTATTTGAAATAGTTTATAGAATTCGTTTTTAAGATTTTAGGTTCATGCACATAATATTGCAAGTTTTGTAAAATTCAATAAATTAAATATGAATATCATAATTATTAATAATGTAATCTAAAATTCATAAAATAATTATGGTTACTTTCAATTTAACATTATTTAAAAATTTTGTAACATGTCGAGTGCAAGACAGATTTTATTATTTTTATAATTAATAGGATGTGAGTAAATGATTTATTTTGATTTAAAGGCAAGTTTTATATTTACAAAAGACGTTTCTGACTTATACGATGTTTTTGATAATTTTTTTAAAAATGGTGTTGACAAAATATTTTTAAAAAATTCTGAAATTGGAGTAAGTATAGAAGATTTTAATACTAATGGAAACAAGTTAAAAATACATTTAAAAAGTAATCAGGTTGTTAGAGCTAATGAGGCTTTAATACGATTGAAAAAAGAATTATCTAATTTAATGGGTTTTGAATTTAAAATAGGTGTTCGAGAAGTTTTGATAGATTTTTTTAACATTAAAATTGAAGTAGATAATAATGTTAATATAAAAACTTTACCCTATGTTAAAAGTATTGATTATGATGGGGAATATATTAATGTGACATTTGACACAGAATCTGAGCAAAAATTGACTTTCTCTGAGGTTGAAAAGAGAATACCTGATCGTATCATTTCCCTTATAAAAAGTAAATTAGCAGATTACGGTGGTAAAAGTGAACACTGGGAGTTACTATGGGAAAGTGAAGATAAAGAATTTGAATTTAATGAAGATCCCACAGAAACTATGCTGAATGAAGGATGGATAAAGAGAGGTTATAATCGTGGACAGTGGATTTATGGGACAGAAGCAACTCATTTATTCCGAACATTTGAGAAAATTGTTTTGAAGGAATTGCTAGAACCTTTAGGATATAGAGAAATGATTTTTCCTAAACTTGTACCCTGGGAGGTTTGGATGAAGAGTGGCCATGCACAAGGTGTTTATCCTGAAATTTATTATGTTTGCCCCCCAAAAACAAGAGATCCAGAATATTGGGAAGATGTAAAAAATATTTATAACATAACCAAAGAAGTTCCAGTAGATTTAATCAAAGAAAAAATTGATGTGCCTATCGGTGGAATGTGTTATGCTCAATGTCCTTCATTTTGGGGATTTTTACAGGGAGAAACCTTAGCAAGTGATCAACTACCTATAAAGGTGTATGATCATTCTGGAACCAGTCATAGATATGAGTCTGGTGGAATTCATGGCATTGAAAGAGTGGATGAATTCCATAGACTGGAGTTGGTGTGGATTGGTACAAAAGAAGATATATTGGAACATGCAGAAATTCTTAAAGACAAATATAAGCATATTTTTGAGGACATTTTAAAGATTAAATGGCGTACTGCCTGGGTTACTCCTTGGTTTATGGCTCAAGAAGGTAAATTTGGTCTATCTGAGATGGAAGGTGCTGGAACTGTTGATTATGAAGCTTTAACTCCATATAATAATAAGTGGATTGAGATACAGAATCTTTCAATTAATGCAACTAAGTATACTAAAGGGTTTAATGTGAAATCTCAGAATAATAAGGTTTTGTGGTCTGGTTGCAGTGGAGTTGGTTTAGAGAGGTGGGCTGCAGCTTTTATAAGTCAGTATGGGTTAAATATTGAAAATTGGCCAAAAAAGTTTAGAAGATATTTTAAGGAGATGCCTAAAGGAATAAAAACATTATAATCATTAATTTTTGTATTTAATTATATATAAAATCTCTGATTTTATAATTTAGAAAATTTTCAATTTTCTTTATATATAAAACATGAATGTTCATGAAAACCTCCACACTTTTTGACAATCTCTAAAAGACTTTCATTAAATAAATATCTATTATTTAAATTATATTAATCACTTTTTATATATTATAAACATATTTTATATATTATAAATTTTCATGATGATTTTTGTAAAATAAAATGAATATTTAAAATGAAAAATAAATTTTTATTTTAAAATTTTCTAATTTTTAGTAAATTTTAGTTTAATAAACTTTAACTTAATACTTTAAATTAATAAATATAAAGTGAAATAATGATTGAAGTTAAAAATCTTAACAAAACTTATAAATTGGATAATGGTGAAGTTATAAGCTCATTAAAAAATATAAATTTAAATGTTAAAAAAGGAGAGATACTCGGAATAATTGGTAAAAGTGGTTCAGGTAAAACCAGTTTGCTTAGAATATTACGGGGAGTGGAAGACTTTGATTCAGGTTTAGTGAAGATAAACGGTGTTGAAGTGAATCATGATTCAAGCAAATACTACTTTAATAAGCTAAAAAAAGAAACAGGTATTCATCTTCAAAGATCTTTTGGTTTGTGGCCTGAATCAGCTTATAATAATGTTATAAGGAAGTTATATGGTTCTAAATATGGTGATGAAGCAACAGTTGATTTTGATTTTGCAGATGCTCAATATGGTGATGAAGCAAAGAAACTTCTTGAGATAGTTGGTCTTAAGGATAAAATAGATCATTATGCTCCTGTTTTAAGTGGAGGAGAAAAACAAAGATTGATAATTGCAAGACAATTAGCAAAAAAGCCAAGTGTTCTTTTACTTGATGAGCCTGCCACGATGGCTTGTCCAAAAACAAAACAATCCATACTGAAAGCTATTAAGAATATTAACAAGGAATTAGGTGTTAGTGTTGTTTTAGTTTCTCACCTACCAGAAATACATCAATATCTATCAGATCGTCTAATTTTATTGGAAGATGGTGAGATTAAAGAAGAAGGAAAACCAGAAGATATAATTGATGAATTTTTAAAAGATATTGATGATGAAATTCCCTTAGATAAAACATTGACTAATGATACTTTAATTAAGGCTATCGATATTTATAAAAGATATTATCTTCTTACAGGTGGAAATGTTCTTGAAATGAAGGATATTAGTTTTAATATAGGTAAAGAAGATATTTTATCTTTGGTTGGTTCAAGTGGAGCAGGTAAAACAGTTCTTTTAAGAATCCTCGCTGGTTTAGACCAAAGTGATGATGGAAATGTGTTGTTCAAATCAAATTCAAGCAAAGATGATTGGGTTGATATAAGCAAACCAAGTATTGAGAGAATGAATATTCGAAAGAATTTAGGATTTATGCATCAAGAATTTGCTCTCTCCCACTATTCAACGATTAGAGACCAGATAGCTGTTAAATTAGGGTTTAAAAATCAGGATGTTATAGATTATGCTAAAAAGAAAGCAGAAGAAGAAGGTTTATCTGATGAACTCTTAGATTCTCTATATCAACTAACAGACCTCCCTGAACTTGAAGCAAAAAGTCGATTAGAACAAGTCGGACTTTTAGGAGATATTTTAGATGATTTATTCCCTAAATTTCCTGATAAAGCTGTTAAAAGCGAAGTTAAACCAATTTTTGAAGCTTTGGATTTGCCTTTAGATATTTTAAATAGAAAATCTTATGAGTTATCTGGAGGTCAGAAGGTAAGAACTACTTTAGCTTTGGCTCTTTGTTCTAAACCAGATATTATCATGTTAGATGAACCTTTTGGAGATCTTGATCCTCTTACATTACGAATAGTTGCAAACTCAATTAAAAGAATTAATAAAAAATTGAATACAACGATAATTATGATTAGTCATAATCTGAATTTTATTACGGAATTATCTAAAAGAGCTATTTTAATTGAGGATGGTAAACTAATTGATGATGGAGATACTTTAGATATTTTAGATAAATTTAAAAATAGCTGTAATGCAGAGTATCTTCAATGTAGTTAATTATTTTATTAGTTAAAGTTATATGAACATGTTATAAAAAATTAACTTAGTGTGAGTAAATTAATAATAGGTAATATGTATGGAGTATCAATATACATTATTCAATCAAAAAATTGAAATTCGAAAGAATGGTTTTAAATTTCCAAGTACACGATATAATGGGAGTAAATTAAAACTGTCTGATTGGATCGGATCACATATTGAAAAATTAAATTTTGAAACATGCTTAGATGCATTTGGAGGAACAGGCTCAATAGCTTATAAACTTAAAACATTAGATAAGCAAGTATATTATAATGATATCTTATCTTTTAATTACTACATTGGAAAAGCATTGATTGAAAATAATGCGACCATTTTGGATAAAAACGATTTAAAAGTAATATTAACCAAAAAAAAAGATTTTAATTATCCTACGGTGATTCAAGATAATTTTAAAGATATTTATTTCACAGATTCTGAAAATAAATGGCTTGATCAAATTATAACAAACATAAATCTAATTGAAGATGATTATAAGTATGCAATAGCTATTTTTGCTTTAGCTCAAGCATGTATTATTAAAAGACCATATAATTTATTTCATAGGAAAAATTTATATATGCGAATGTCTAATGTTAAAAGAAGCTTTGGCAATAAGAAAACATGGGATACTCCATTTAAAGACCTTTTTATTAAATTTATAAATGAAGCTAATAACTCTATTTTTAATAATAATCAGGATAATAAGTCTTTAAATGAAGATGCACTAAAAGTAGAGAATAATTTTGATTTAATTTATATTGACACTCCTTACATGTCCAATAAAGGAACTTATGTTGATTATCATGGATTTTATCATTTTTTGGAAGGATTAACTTTTTATGATGATTGGGAAAAGAAAATAGATTACAGTTCTAAACATCATCGTTTAAAATCTAAAAAAAACATCTGGAATGATAAAAAAAGAATATATGATGGATTTGATAAATTATTTAAGCATTATGAAGATAGTATATTGATAGTATCATACCGTAATGATGGTATTCCTTCAGAAAATGAATTAAAGGAGATATTGGGATCATATAAAAGAGAAATTTCTGTAGAAAATTTTGGAAAATATAAATATGTTTTATCTAAAAACACAAACTCTAAAGAAATTTTATATATAGGAAAATAATTGGTTAAATTAAAAATTATAATCTTCAGGTGATTTTATGAATAAAGAAATTTTTAAAAAATCTTTATTAGATTATTTTGACGAATTTAAAAGAGCAATAGCCGACGAAAATGATGAATGGGTGATAAAAGGTTTCATTGATGTATACAGAAATATTTATACCATATCCATAGATACTAAAGTAATTTCAAAGATAATTGAACTATTAATATTTCCTATAATTGGAAAATTTGCATCAAGTGAAGGATATAAAATCATTCCTTCGAAATATCAGAATTATTATCCAGATATAACTCTTATCTCCAAAGATAATGAAAAAATAGCTGTAGATATTAAAACAACTTATATCCGAAATTCAGAATCAATTAATGGTTTCACATTGGGATCATTCACTGGATATTTTAGGGATAGAAAATCAAATAAGAATATAACATTTCCATATGATGAATATTCTGCCCATTATGTTTTAGGAGTTTTATATCAACGATCTGAAGAAGATTTTGATGAGTATACCAAATATTCTTTAGATGAATTAGATAGTATAGTTTCAGTTGTCAAAAATTTTGAGTTTATATTAGAAGAGAAATGGAAAATAAGCTCAGATAAACCAGGTAGTGGAAACACTAAAAACATAGGTTCTATTAAAAATACAAATAGTTTAAGAAATGGAAATGGTCCATTTTCAGAGTTAAGTGAAAAGATATTTGATGATTATTGGAAAAACTTTTTAACAAAGGACATGGCTCAATCAATAGATTCAAAAATTAATTATAAAAATATTGAGGAATATTTGAACTGGATTGACTCGATTAAATAATTCATATAATTGTGAAGATCGATGATGGAGATACTTTAGATATTTTAGATAAATTTAAAAATAGCTGTAATGCAGAGTATCTTCAATGTAGTTAATTATTTTGACTATTTTTAAGTGATAATATTATATTACTAAATCTTGATTGATTACTATGATACCAACAAGTTATATGATTGATATCAGGAAACTGGGAATAGGAAAAATATGAAATCAAAAATCATTGATTTGAATAAATGTTTCTTATTTCAATAAATTAGTTATTGTTCTAAAAAACTAAAAATATTGGTTAAATATTTGTTTTGAATTTTTAATTATTAAATATTTTTAAGTTAGGATATATAATGTTTATTTGCAAAATTAATTATTTTGGGCTTAATTACCAAAAATTACCAAAAATTGCTTTGCAATTTTTGTAATTATGAAAATCCAAAGGATTTTCAGTAATTTTTAATTTTGGTAAATTATGAAAATTACCAAAAATCTTCGATTTTCAGTAATCTTTGATTTTCAGTGACTAAAAAATGGAATTTCTATTAATTTTTTAACTTGATTAAAATTGTTAAATTTCATTTTTAAATTATTAAAATTACATTATTTTTTATAAATAATTTTATAAAAAATAATTTAATAAAATAGACTTATTATTTATAAAATTTTTTATTTTATAAATAGTGAAAAATTTAAGATTTTGAAATTTATAAAAGTTTTGATGAAACTTTCTTATCTTTAGATAAGTTAGGGAACTTCAGTTCCCGTTTGTTTCGAACGAAGTGAAAAACTTAGGAAACGAAGTTTCCGTTTATTTCGAGCAGAGCGAGAAATTTAGGGAATGAAATTCCCATTTCTAAAAGGTTCTTCTAAATATTAAAAATCTTCGATTTTGTATGTTAATGTTTAATTTATATTTTAAGATTAATCATTAATTTTTTTTTATATTATTAAATTCCAAAAGTTTATTTAAAAATAATTGAATACCCAAAAATAAATATGCAATTCACTATTAGTTGTTTTATATTGTTTTGTAAGGCTAAAATATACAAATCACTATAATTATATAGTTATCGATAATAATGATTAATGTGATATTATGATTAAAAATTTAATGATACCAAATGATGGTTCGAAATACTCTCAGAAAGCAATAGATTTTGGAATAGAACTTGCATCTAAGATTGGTGCAAATGTAATAGCTGTTTATATTATTGATGAAAACACTGCATACTCTTATGATTCTTTAGAGGATGAAGGAAACGAAATTTTACATAATATTACTAAAAAAGCCAGTGAACATGGTGTTGAAGTTGCAGAACATCTAATTACAGGAGATCCTCTTAGAGATATGAGATTAATAGCTATTAAAACAAATGCTGATGGAATCGTAGTAAATATCCGTTGGAAAGACGAGGCTGAAAAAGGAATTTTTGGAATTGTGGCTGATAGAATTATTAAAACCTTTGAAATCCCAGTTATTATAATTAAAGAATGAAATTAAATAAAAAATATCTTTTACAGTTTTAGTTTGCAGACTTTTTCTGGTGGTTCTCTTAATGATATTACACAGTTAATTATAGATAATATTGTTATTATAAAAATAATCACATATTCTGGGATAAAACTTCCTAAAAATCCTGTAATCAATATCAAAACTATTACTATATAATGCGGCATTCTATATATGAAAAGTTCTTTGTCTATACATCTTTTCCAGCTAATTGATGAAATAAAAATAAGGCTAAGTGATATAAAAGCAGTTACAAGAGATATACATAGAAGCATTGAATCATAAGGTGTATCATGCACAGGTAAATAAATTAAATGCTCAATTCCTACTGCAGTACCAACTATTCCTAACATCAACGGAAAATGAGAATACAACCATAAGTGGTATTTAGCTATTCTCTCACCTCTTTCTCTAACTCTTTCTTCAGCACCATTCGCTTCTTCAAAATAACCCCACCAAAGAGTGAAAGATATTATTAAACCCATAAAACCAATGCATCCAGTTAAAATATCTAATTTCACCTGTGACATTGTAACTACAATACTTGCAATAGCTTCACCAATCACAATTATTGTGAATAGTCCAAATCTTTCAGGAAGGTGTGTTGGATGTGGTGGGAATTTAACATGTACTTCTCCTGCTGTAAGTGGAGTTAAAATATCAATAGCTAATGCAACGATCCAAACAATAAAATTATATGGGTTTGGAATAAAGGCAGATGATAACCATATACATCCAGCAATGAAAAATCCCTTTGTGTAGTGATCAGTGAGAGGTTTAGCTTCAGGTAATTTTTTTCCGACCCATAGATATTCGATCACCAATATAAATCTTAATACTGAATAAGCTGTAACAAATCCTGCCTCACTTGTAGTTAAGGCATGTTTAATGTTTAAAACAAGTGCTGCAACAACTATTATCTGCATCATTGTTATTATTCTAATAAGTATATCGTCTGTACTAAATCTATCCAAATAATATGTTTGTCCTATCCAACCCCACCAAATAACAAAAAATAGAGGAATCAGTTTTAAGAAACTTATTAAGTCGTAATTGTCACTTAAATTCAAGGTAACTTGTGAGACTGCTGCAACAAATATTAAATCAAATAATAATTCTAACCAATCAGAGTGTTTTTCGTCTATTTCATCCTTATTTTTAGATTTTAAAACAGGTTTTATGATGAAATTCTTTTTCAGTTTCATTTTATTTCCCTTTTATAATTTTAATTTTAATTTTAATATATTTTTTCTATTTTTATTTTTTTAATTTAAAAATAATTTATTTATATTAAACAATTTTTGAAATAGAGAATTGTATCATAGTATGATTTAATTTAAGAATTATTTTTTTCTTTTAATATGAGTTTCTTATATAAACTTTGTATTTAAATTAATAATATTTAGATAGTTAATAATATTTAAATTATCCTACTTAAATTGAGTTATTATAAAAAAAGATTTCATTAAAATTTTTATTGATAAAAATAATGTTATTAAGATAAAAACGAAATAGTAACCATTTGAATAGTTTTTTTTTATCGTGGTTGATGTAGTGAGATAGTATACCTTAAAATATATAAATGTCTCTTTAGAGATATTTAATGCATTGTTAGAGAGCAATACGTTTATAATTAAGAGGATTGAAATATTATGATGAGAATAATATTGTTCACCGAGAATAATATTGTTCACCATATCGAAGAAGTCTAACGACTCAAGTTTTTTAAAAAATTGGCTGCTCTATTTTTAATTTAAAAAATTATGGTGTCTTACTTTTTCATGCGAAAATAATTATTTTTTAATTTAACCGAGTTAGGTTATACTCAAGATACAATTGACCTTGTTAATAGTAGTGTTATGGGTTGTTTTGAATATTGGGGTCGAAATGGTTATGCATTATTAGGCACTGGTCGAAATGTAACATCAATATCTACTGGTGCTAAACTGGGAGATTCAATATTATTTTGTGAATCTCCTTCAACTAATAGTAATTACACTATTTACAGTGTTACCAATAATAGTAATTTTGGTTATCGGAATGAAACCAGTTTCAGTAATTCTTGGGTTAATGTGCTTTTTCCTTCAATGTTAACTTACTTTAATGCTTCTACAATGAATAGCACTGATTGGACGATTTATATGACTTTTTTTGAAGGTTATGTTTTTGATGTTCCTGGAAATGGTACTGGCACACTCGTCAAAACTTATCTGAATGTAACTGCTCGTGATGTTACATTAGGTGACACAGTGAATATTACTGCTACTCTAAAGGAGGGTGATGGCACACCTATTGGTAATAAAATCATTATTTTCAGTATAGATGGTGCTGAGTATACTGCTGTAACTGATGATTATGGTATAGCTACTATAGATTTTATTCCCACTCACTTGGGGACAATTGATGTGACTGCACTATTTAATGGCGATGATAACTATTTAAATAGTACTGCTTCCACTATTTTTAATGTGGTTAGTGGTGATGGTACTGGTACTGGTGATGGTACTGGTGATATTTTAAATGATGTTACAAATGGTTTAAATGATAAGTTGAATGTGATTGAAAATTCTTTACCTGTAACTGGTATACCGTTAATAGTTTTGTTTTTAGGTATTGTTAGTGGATTTTATTTCTATAAGAAAAAATAATATTATTTGTGGGGCAATTGGGTGTCCCTATAGAACTCCTAAAAAATATAATATAATAATATTAAGGTGATAAAAAATGAATTTTAAAGCAATTGGTATAATAGTTATGATGCTTTTTAGTGTATTAGCTATTTCAGATAGTGTGAGTGCTTATAAATTAGGAATAGAATTTGATTCAGTAGGAACTTCACATTATTATACAATAGATATATATGATGTTAATAATAATACGAATGTATATCATGAAGAAAAAGATCTTCCTGTGATGAATTTAACTGAATATGCAATTCATTTACCTGATGGTGATTATAAGGCTATTGTTAATGTTAAAGCTTGGAAAATGACTGGTTTTTTTACATATGGTTGGGAGAAAACTGGTACTACAGAAGAAGTAAGTTGGAGTAGTCTTAATAAGAATTGTCTTAGTAGTGGCACTTTCGGTGATACATGTTTCAATGGTGGTCATTTGAATTTAGATATTCAACAAGTATCTAAATATGATAGATGGTGATTAAATGAATTTTAAAGCCATGTTTTTAACTTGAAAGAGAAAAAATCAACACAATAAGATGATAATAGGGGATTTCTATCTGGTTTTCTCTTTTTATTTATTATGGAGTCATTCCTGTCAACTTAACATTTTTTTTATTTTTTATTGTAAGAGACTGAGACATGGTTAAAATATACCTATTTTCAGCGAAAATCCAATGTTTTTAAATCTGATTTATAGTCAATTGATAAAATTTTTAATAAATAAATTACAAAAAAAATATTTAGATTTTTAATTTAACAATTTTAAATAGTCTATCAAATTAATAAAGAATTATAATAATGTAATTTTTAATAATAATTAATTTTAACATAATATAATTTAAAATAATTATTATCTATGATTTAATTTATTTTCAAAATTTAAAAACTTTTTCAAAAATATTATAAAGATAAATTCACTTTTCAAATCTAAAATTCTAATCTAATGATCATTATTTTCATGAGTAAAATTAAAATTAAGGCTTATATTAAATTTAGTAGATTTTAGTTGGAAATTTAAATAGGCAAAATTTGAAAATGTGACTTGTGACCCAACTTCGTATAAGTTAATACTAATATAAACATTTTAAATGTAAACTCTTTTATTAAAGTTTAAAAACAGTTTACTGTGTAATTCTACTTTCAATAAACAAAATACTGCACAATAACTTCCAAAAGAGAATATAAAAACTTATTGTCCTAAAATCAGTATTTTAGGCTTTTAAGTTTCGAAATCGGGAGGTTTGTAACCTCACTAACTAAGTCTAATTCCATTCCTTTCCTTAAAAGATTAACAGCTATTTCTAACTTACCTTCTTTCATTCCTTCTATTTTTCCTTTTTTTATTCCTTTTTCTTCTCTGTAGTTTAGTTCACTTCCTAATTCCATTTTTGCTAACTGTCTCATTTGATAGTCATGAAAAGCTTTTTCATCAGAAAGTAGTTCATTGAATTTTTTTTATCTGCTAATTTTATGTTTTCATCAATACAGTAAACTTCTTTTTTTGAAGTGGTATTGATTTTGTCTTTGCACTTCCACTATGAAGTACCTTCCATCTGATGCGATTGATCTTAAGTCAAGAACACAATTTTTTTGCCTTTAATTTCAGCTGAAATTAGTTTATTTTCAATAATCTCTACAAACTCAATTGAGTCATTCCTCTGAGCACGGCATTGATGAATGATTTTAGCTGTTTTTCCATGCCCTCACTTGCCATATACTGGGAAAACAAAAAGTCATCCAACGGATCAAAGTATCTTGCAGTGATAATAATCCTCCATAAAAAAATTTTACTCAACAAAATATTTAGTAATATTTTACTTTGTGCTGGTTAATATATATGTATTACTTTTAAAAGAATTAATATTTTTAAATAAATTACTTGTTATCAATTTTTAAGAATTAAGTTTTTAAAAAAAGAAAAGTTCATTGAGTTTACAGAAGTGTTAAATAAGTATTTCAATTGAAAAAACCCCCACCATTTTTAAATTTTACATCCTGCCCAAATTGTCATTAAAATTATAAATGTGGTTACTGCTCCAGCTCGTGAATTAATTTTTTCGTATTTTATTGCTGGAGTTTCACGACCATCATCATGTTTTAAAACTTTTTTACCTATAAATATTCCATAGAATCTGTAAGCAATTGCAAAGATACATAATGTTGTAAACAACAATGTTACTGAGTTCATTTGATTAAAAAGTTCCACTTTATATCACATTAAGTTTAATTATAAATCTAAGATTACTTTTAATTCGTATCCTTCTTCATTTTTTCGAATAGTCATCATATGGTATGTTATGGCTTTAACTTCTGATTTTCTTTCGTGTTTGCTCCAATCTATTTCTTCACCTTTAACTTCACCTATCAACTCATAAGTCTTATTTTTTTTATTAATAGATTTGACTTTAAAATACGAAAATAATAAAAAATCAACTTCATGAATAAATAAAAGCTCTTCCAAGTATTTATAAAGTAGAGAAACTAAATCTTCAGATTCAATAGCTATTTTTTTAGTCACAATATCGTTAACTTTAGATGTATCGGTTATAACATTGAACATTGCAAGTCCACTATTTTCAAATCCTTCTTCTATTGTTTTACCATAAGTATAAAATCCTATATCTGCTGTAACATCGAAATATCTATATTTTATTTCGTTATCTCCTTTAAAATATTTTTTTTTCATAAATTTTCACATTATATATGATTAATTATTTTAGTATCATTAATAAATTTATATTCATTTTAATTTAATTAGTATTCTTTTTTTAATAAATAAAAGATATATAACTAATAAGTTATTAAGGAGTAAAATGGTTTAATGCATTGATAAGTTAGAATTAAATAATATTGGGTATTATTTTTATGGTTTGAGGTTGTGAGTTTGAATAAATTTTTAGGAATTTTTATAAAAATATTAGTTTTGGAATGCTCTCTCTTGGATTTTATTTAAATAAGAATAAAAACTTAGTATAAAACAGAGGTGAAAAGATGAAAACTATTAATTTGTATAATAAAGATCCTTTAAGAAAAGAAAAACCATTGATTGATCTGTACGGAGTCAATCCTGAAACCATTTACTCTTACATAACTATATTCTTAGTTTTAATGATTTTAATGATTAGTGTATTGTTTGTCATTAATGCTCATCCGAGTATGATATAATTACAAAATAAAACTAAGATATTTTATCTTAAATGATTTTTAAAACCCTTTACTTTAGTGAGGGGATACAAAAATCGGTTCTGTTGAGAGGACATCTAAATACCTTAATGATACGAACTGTATATTCCATACTTGAGTATGGATGGTCGAATTAGTAGTCAATCAAGAACCAAGAGCGATGAACACAAGACCTTAAATAGCTAAATATTAGTGCTAAGGCATATCAACTGATATATATAGTCAAATAAAAATAGTTTGTACCGTGGGGAGTACGGGAGAGTTTAAAACCTCTATGCACATAGTAAAACGGGCATTTGAGCCTGTGGAGTGTGAATCCCCCTATTTTAGTGGGGGAAGCTTCAAGTAAGTAGCTATTATGGATACTAAAACCTTTAATTCACTTATTAAATTTCAACTCCCACATTTTTTCTTTAGTATTTTATAATAGCTATTTCCTTAATTTTTTTATTTTTAATTTTTCACAAATCTAAAATTAAAAATTGGTTTTAATCTAAATTTTTAATATTTCTTGTTTTTGTATTAGTTAAATACGAACCTACTGCAGCAGAAATAGCTGCAATCTTCTTAGGTGATGTGAATGTTGATTTTAAACGATTCATTCTCTCCAAATCTTTAAGAATAATTTTCTCCATTTCATCATCTATCCCTTTTCTATGTTCATCTACAAAGTGAGTGTGTAAATCACCATCAATGAAATTCTCATTTCGCATAATAGCCTTATGAAAAGGAATAGTTGTTTTAACACCAAGAATAATGTACTCTCCTAATGCCCTTTTCATTCTACTGATAGACTCATCTCTATCTCTTCCAAATGCAATTAACTTAGAAACCATTGAATCATAAAATCTTGGTATTGTGTAGTTTGTGTATATTCCACTATCAACACGAACTCCTGGACCTCCTGGTGATCTGTAGGTAGTTATTTTTCCAGGGTTTGGCATAAAATCCGTGAAAGGATCTTCTGCATTTATACGGCATTCAATTGCATGACCATTAATATTAATATCTTTTTGTTTGTAAGTCAAGTCATCCCCATTAGCTATTCTTATCTGTTCTTTAATTAAATCCACATTAGTAATCATTTCTGTAATTGGATGTTCTACTTGTATACGAGTGTTCATTTCCAAGAAATAATAACTTCTACTATCATACAAAAACTCTATTGTTCCAGCACTTGTATAGTTTATTGATTCAGCAGCTTTAATCGCACTATTTCCCATTTGTTCTCTTAATTCTTCAGTCATTATTGGTGAAGGTGCTTCCTCTATTAACTTCTGATGTCTTCTTTGAATGGAGCATTCACGATCACCAACATGTATCGTGTTTCTATTCTCATCAGCCAATATCTGAAATTCAATATGGCGAGGTTTCTTAAGATATTTTTCCATAAAAACCGTTGAATCTCCAAAATTTGTTGATGCCACAGACTGTGTTGACTCAATAGCACGAACTAACTCATCTTCCTCTTCAACAACACGCATACCAATTCCACCACCACCAGATGAGGCTTTAATCATTATTGGATACCCAATTGATTTAGCTATTTCCTTAGCCTCATCAATATCATTAATTTCTTCATTAGTACCTTCAATTACTGGAACTCCAGCTTTTTTCATTATTTGTTTTGCTGTTATTTTATCTCCCATTGATTCAATTATAGAACCTTTAGGTCCAACAAGCTTAATATTATTTTTCTCACATTCTTTTCCTAATCTTGGATTTTCAGCTAAAAAACCATAACCTGGATGTATAGCATCAACTCCAGAATCAATAGCTATTTGAATTATTTTATCTATGTTTAAATAGCTTTTAGCTGGTAAAGGATCTCCTAACCCATATTTTTCATCGGCATAGTTTGCATAAATAGAATATTCATCAGCATCTGAATAAATAGCTACACTTTTAACATCTAATTCTCTACAAGCTCTCATTATTCTAATAGCTATTTCTCCCCTGTTTGCAATTAAAATTTTATTAAACATTTTTACTTCCTCTTTTAAAAAATATTAAATAAACAATATAAAAATATTAAATTCAAAATCATAATATAAAAAAAATTATAATAATAAAAAAATGGAGTTATAATTTAATATTATAAAAACATTATTAATATACTATTTTATTTAAAAAAGATGTAGTTATTATACAGTTTATTTAAATTTAATTGGTCATATAGTCTGTGATTTCTAATGTTAAAAGTTCAAAATAAGAAAGATTTGGAGATTAAAATTGAATCAATTCCAAAACATTCCAATCCAAAGGTTGAATTAGAACAATACTCAACTCCAGCAACAATAGCTGCAGACATATTATGGAATGCTTATACTTTAGGAGATATTGATAATAAAAATATTCTTGATTTAGGTTCTGGTACTGGTATTTTTACTATTGGTTCAAGCTTATTAAATTCTAAATATTCTATTGGCATAGATAT
Source organism: Candidatus Methanovirga procula (assembly GCA_031280375.1). Taxonomy (GTDB): domain Archaea; phylum Methanobacteriota; class Methanobacteria; order Methanobacteriales; family Methanobacteriaceae; genus Methanovirga; species Methanovirga procula. Next base: position 18,271 of record JAITGU010000049.1, read on the forward strand.
TGATAAACAATCAATTGATTTAGCTATTGAAACTGCTAATTCAATGGAAATAAAGAATTATAAGTTTTTAAATGAAGATTTAAATTCATTTAAACCTAAAACACCGAGCAAACCCCAATCAAACCAAATTACACTCAACAAGGTCACAACTGAGGATTTAAATGAAACCATTGTTAAATGTACAAACAGTCCGATTGACACTCTTATTCAAAATCCCCCATTCGGATCTCAACTTAGGGCTAAAAAAGGCTCTGATAGAACTTTTATTCAAATTGCTATGGGTTTATCTCCAGTTATTTATTCTTTTCATATGGCAAATACTGAAAGTTTTCTAAATAGCTATTTTAATGATTTAGGTGGAAAAATCACCCATAAATTTCTATACAATTTTCCAATACCTAAAATTTATGATTTTCATACTAAAAATTCTAAGAATGTTGATGTGATTGTTTTAAGAGTTGAGAATAAAAATTTAAATTGAATTAAGTACTGTTGAGGGTTATGTTGATAAGGATAAAAATACTGGCGATATTATTACTATTAAATAAAGTGATTGATTTTATAGTATTAATTATAAAAAAATAGTGGAACCTAATTATAGTTCAATTTATAGAAACTTTTAATCAGAAGATGAAATAATCAATAAAATGATGTCTGGATATGTTGAAGAAAGAGCTAACAATTATGTTACATTATTTGGTTTAACAGGTTTATACCTATTATTGATAAACCTTAATGGTAAATTCGATCATGTAATAACAACTAAAAGTCTTGAAGATATTGAGGAATCTTTGAATAAAATGCGTGAAACTATTGAAGATACTTCTTCTCCAAGAGGAGGTTTCTTTGGTAAAATATCTTTAAGTGGTGGTAATATCAAGACAAATAATTTAATGAGATTTTAAAAATAAGTTCTGAGAGTTTCTATAAACTCAATATCTTAAAATTTTAGATTTTTAAATTTTATAGTTTGGGCTTTAAATCCAAAACAAAGAACTTTTAGTAAATATTAATCTCATTGATATTAACAAAGTGAGGTTAATAGAAACTCTCTTCTCATGAAATAGAATTTATCTGTGGTTATGAATTTCACTAAAATACTATGTTAATGAAAAATTATCAACATAAAACCAATATTTTATAGAAAGAATCAAATTGTCATGACACTATTTAAAAAATTAGCTTAATTTTGTTCTCCAGAAGGGACTTCAATATTGTAATTTGGGTTTTCAATAAGACACTCATCACAATAATTACATGCATTTATAAACTGGATTTTATTGTCAAATTCATGCATTCTTCTTTTTTTTTCTACATTTGATCTATTAGACCTCAAATTAAAATATTCATTTCTTTTCTTTGGAATCAAACCTAAATCAGTCCCATGTGCTGAACGAGGACATATATAATAATATCCATTGAGTAAAACATTAGCAAAATATCTATTGGGACATTTTAAAAAAATTTCTCTCAATTGTCTAATATTCCTATTTCTTGACTTAAAATTTCCAAAATCAAACCACGGATTGTTAATTAAATAATATTTAATTTTATATTTTTTAAATACTTTAATAATTTCATCTATTTTATTAAGTTCTTTTATATTATTATAATTAGATAATTTCACTTCAATTTTCTTATTTTTTAATATATTTAATATCCTTTCATTAGGTACAACTGTAGAATTGGATATTATGGTTATATAGACTATTTTATCAGATTTGATGATAAAATCAAGAATTTTATCTAATTTTTCATGTAAAAAAGGTTCTCCACCTAAAATTTTCAGGTTATAGATTTTCGAAACTATGCCAAACAAGCTTTCAATATCTAAAATTAAATCATTAGCTGGAAAATTAATGGGATTTTCGTAGTGAGGTATAAGATTAGAACAATATTTGCATTTTAAAGAGCAAATTGTTGTGATTGGAAACTCAAGCTCATAAAAATCCATTTTTCTATTTATTGTATTATTAATTATTTTATAAGTAAAATAGGGAATTGAAATAATACTTAATGATTTAATCAAATAATTATTTGTAAATCTTTTTTTAAAGATATAATATGCAGAACGATAAGCTTTAGTTAGATTTATTTTTTTTAAAAATAGAAATTTATAAATTTTATTTTTCATATTATCCCCAAGTTCATATTATTCTCAAGATATGATCATATTATAATCAAAGACATTTTTCATCTTTTAAAGTTGGAATTTGTCATCTTAACAACCCCCCCATCTTATCCCCTTCAATTCTCTCTAATTTAAAGCCATCATTTTTTAACTTTTCAATCAATGGCTCCACTTCCATGCCTTTTTTAAAGGGATGATATTCAAAATATATCTCTTTAAACATTGTTAAATCACAGTTTAATATTATATCGACTTCACAACCTTCACAATCCATTTTTAAAATATAGGGACTTACTTCATATTCTTTTAACATTGATTCTATACTAACTACCTCAGATAATTCATAGTTCTTACCTTCACGATATGTACTTGATAATCCAGAATACTCATTAAACTTATCTTTTGGAAGATATATCTTTATTTCACCATTTTTATAAGTTATTCCTTTATTAACAATCTTTATTTTATCTTTTAAATCGGGATTAGCTTTCACATTAAGTTTACATATTTCAAATGTATGTTTAATAGGCTCAAAAGCAAGCACCATATAACCTTTATTTGCAAAATATAATGTACTATCACCTATATTACAACCAACATCAATTATTAATTCACCATTGCCTTGAGAAACTTTATACTGTTCATATACAAAAGTTTCAAAAAACAAAAACTCGTTCATTTTAATAAATTTAAGTTTATCAATCTTGATTATTTCCTCATCTTTTTGAGATAGAATTTATTTAACTAAGTTTTTTTGATACTCATTAAGATCATTTAAATTACTTAACATCAAAGCAAATCCTAAACTCAGATTATTTTGATTAAAATTTATTTTTCCATAATCTTTTAGATTCAAACTAATATCATGAAAAAGTCTTAAATGCAAAAAAACAATTTTTATTGTATTGATAATACCTAAATTCCTTAGTCCAGCAATGAAAAGTTTCAAATTATATTTGTAAATATCTATAGTTACTTTATCCATGAGTTTTACATCCTCATTGTTTATTTTTAAATTTAATTTGTAATTATTTTTTAGTTTTAGTGGTATCCACTGAATTTTTTAAGCTTATGCACCTTATTTAAACTATGTATAACAAAATGAGTACTTATTAAAATAATTATCAATTGAATAGAGTTATTAATATTCATATTATCAGTAGTTCGCAAAGTAAAATTAAATAGAGTTATAATATTCGACTATGTAAAAAATTCAGTGGGTGAAATAATTTTTCCATGATTTTGATCCCATTTAACCCTTTGAAGATCTAAATAAACTTCAATACTTTCAATAGTCTTATATAACTTCTTCA
>JAITGU010000054.1 GCA_031280375.1 Candidatus Methanovirga procula
ATTTTCTAACTTAACAAGTTAAGGTTCATCAAAACTTATTTATCCATTTTTAAAGAATCACTTTACTATTTAGAAATTTAAATCTTAAGTTCATAGCATTGGTTTAATTTTAATATTAAAACCTAAGATTTAAATATGGGCTATTATGATAAGGATTAAATGAAAATATATAATTCAAACAATGTAGTTATATCATGCGAGAAATCAGAAGATAAGCTTATTTTACTCAATAAGCAGGAAAAGAATTTTTCCTAACTAAATATAATTCATTGAATATAATTAAAGTGGATTATTTAAAATCAAATAAGTTTTTAAATTTAAATTAATCATTTAAAAAAAAAATAGTAGATATTAAGAAAAATTAATTAAATCTTAAATAAAAATTAAGTTAATACTAATATTCATTGTTTTATTCAAAGTGTCTGTTGTCGTAAGCTCCTTCGATATCTGCATCTTTATCAGATGACCAACCACAAGGACAATCATAAACAATTTTACCATTAACTTCGGATTCAGCACATTCAAGTCCACATACAGGGCATATCATAATTTCACATCCTTTAATTTTATTATCATGATTTTTAAAAAATCTAATTAAAAATTTTAATAAAAATACTTTTATTAATAATATGTATTATATTGACTACTTATTTAAATACTTTGTTATACATTAAATCTTATAGTAATAGGATTATAGTGAACTGTAAATCATTCTATACAATAGTATAGTTTTTGAGCTTTTATCAATATTTTTAAATTCTCAATTCGTAGATATTTAACTTTTACAAAGATTTCATACTCCACTATTTAGATTTTAAAGTATTTTTTGCAACATATAAAATTCTATATTTAAGAGTTTATATTTAATAAAATATATATTTTATATTATCATTAAATTAAATATTACAACTTTTATCGTTGATGTCAAATGGCTGTTAAGGAAACTTTAGATATATTCAATTTATGGTGTCCTATTTGTGGTAGTAAACTCATTGAAAAGATTATTAATGACCATAAATTTATTTATTGTGAAGATGTTTTAAACTGTGAGTATTATAAAGTAACTAAGATTTGATCCTCACAGTAGTGACCTTCAAAAGGATGAAAATATCTATTAGGGAGTTTAGAAAATTCATTGACCAAGAAAAAAAGATCTCAAAAAATAGTTTAGATACTTCAAATACAAGTGAAATAAAGAATAATCCAGATAATATCTATGTTGTGACTTCTGATAAAAATACTAATAAGAATAAATTATTTTATAATAAAATGGATAATAATAAAATAGCTAAGGATAAATTAGTTAATCATAAAACAGATAAAAATGATATAAACTTGATAATGGATTTATTAGAAAAAAGTAAAAAAGATAAGTCTAAAATTGAAATTTATAGAGAAGAAAGTAGATATAAAAAAACATTACAGAAAAATAATATTTCGAAAAAAAGATTTCATAGAGAGTTAGAAAGAAAAAACAGATTCAAAAAGAGAGAATTTGATAAAGAAGAAAAATTAAAAAAAGAAGAAAAAAGAAAAGAGAAAAAAGGCTTTTAAAGAAAAATATGTGCTGTACTTTGGTGAAAATTTACTAAAAATTGAAAATATAAATAATAATTATTTCTCTAATTATGAAATTGAAATTGGTAAGTTATTGTATGAAAATCAATGCTTAAAAATCAGAGAAGAAGAGAACAAAAGAATTAGAGAAAAAAAGAAAGAAGAACATCAGAAATTTGTTAGAAAATATGAATTCTAAACAATAGTGTTTTGTAAAATTAAATATTTTGAATTTCAAATTACCAAAAATTACCAAAAATTGCTTTGCAATTTTTGTAATTATGAAAATCCAAAGGATTTTCAGTAATAAAAAGAATATAATCATGTTATTCTTTTTGAAATTGATTAAAATTCTTAAATTTCATTTTAAATTATCTAAATTATATTATTTTTTTATAAATAATATTATTAAAATTAATTCAATAAAATAAACTTAATATTTATGATTAGTTTATAATTTAAGATTAATTTACTAATTTTTTTATTAGATTAAATTATAAAAAGTTTGTTTAAAATTAGTGATATTTAATTTAGAAGATTTTTATGTTTTATTAATAATGTTATATATAATTAAAGTGTATAACTATAAATTATATGATTAATAGTGTTTTATTAGATACTAACATGATAATGTATAGATAAGATAATAAAATAATTGATAAGAGAGCTTCAAAAATTATATTATTGAAAGTTCTTTTTAAATAAAAAAATCTTGATTAAATAAAATATCCATTATAAAAAAAATAGTGGTAGATATTTTGATCGTAGGCTTTATTGGCTTTGGTACTGTTTCTTCATCCCTTTCAAAGATTTTAATTGAAAATGGCTGTGAAATAATAAGTTCATCTAATGGAAGAAGCTTAAAAACTAAGGAATTAATTAAAAAATTAAAAGTTAATGATTTAAACAATTTTAATGAAGTTGCAAAGAATTGTGATATTCTAATATCTGCTAACACACCTTCAAAGGCTGTAGATATTGGGAAAAATTATGGTTCTCTTACAAATAATATTTTCCTTGATTTAAATAATATATCTCCAACATCAACCAATGAAATTGGAAGTATGGTTGGTGAAAACTTTGTTGATGGAGCTATTGTTGGTAATGTTAATAATAATAAATCAGTTATTTATTTGTCTGGTGAAAAGGCTGACAAAATAGCCATTTTAAAGGATTACGGACTTAGCATTAAGATTATAAGTAATAGAATTGGAGATGCTTCTAAACTTAAGGTTTTACGAAGTATTTATACAAAAGGTGTTTCTGCTCTTCTAATTGAAACATTTGAAATAGCTAAACAGCTAAATTTAGAAGATGAACTTTTAAATATATTGGTCATTACTGAAGGGGATAACTTCAGAAATTCATCAAAGTCAAGGATTGAAAATTCTGTTAATCAACTTAGGAAGTATGGGGAAGTAGAAGAAATTGTGGATTTTTTAAAACAATTTGAAAATGTGAATATTGAATTCATTGACTCAATGAAGAATAGTTTTAAAAGAAAATTTTAATTTAGTATGATTGAGCAGCATAATTTAAATTTAAAAAAAATAAAAATAGTTCTTAAAATTTAATATATATTTTGTAAAAAGCTTAAAAAAAAATTAACTATTTTATGATCAAACTGCTTCTGGGCGAGTTACACGACTTGTCCATATAGATAAATGATAATCATTCGCTGATTTTTCAAATCCAGTTATGGCACTAAAGTCACAACCATCGTGTCTACCATCTCCAGACGATCTTACTGTTAGTTCTCCTTCAGCAGTACCTTTAGGATTGAAGTCTATATAACCTGCAGTGACATAAGTATGATCTTCAGCATTTATTTTGTAAATACTGTCGATCCATACATGCCTATTCCATGTTACTTCATATGCTCGAAATTGCCAATCATCCCAATATGATGAAGGATAAGCCCATACAGTGAGTTGATTATCATCAATCTTTATAATTTCTGCTGGAGGGTTGTAAACAAATGCCTTTAATGATGCTGTATTATGATCTATTTGATTTAAATTACCTGGGTTGTCATAGTATGTATTTCTTGCTGCATTAGTTAAACTTAGCACTGAAAAACAAAGTGCAAATAATACTATTAAACTTGGTACCTTAGTATAACTCTTAATCTAATCTCCTCCTTTAATTCAAACCCTAATATAAGACATTTTTTAAGGTTAGAATCTTTCTTTAATAACTTTGAAACAAAATAAAGAATAAATATCACATTTTATATATAAAAATATCCATTTTGCTTCTATCTTATTTTAAAGAATTAATTCTATATAAATCTTTCTAAATAAAAATAAAAAGCAAAAAAATGACTATGTAAAAAATTCAGTGGGTGAAATAATTTTTCCATGATTTTGATCCCATTTAACTCTTTGAAGATCTAAATAAACTTCAATACTTTCAATAGTCTTATATAACTTCTTCAA
>JAITGU010000062.1 GCA_031280375.1 Candidatus Methanovirga procula
AATAGTAATGAAATTGACCTTCAAAAGACAAATATATGTGAATTTTCCAATGAAAAAATGAAAATAATAATAAAACATCATATCAATATATGTTTAAATTAAGTTTATAGAAACTCTCTTTAGAATCATGCAATAATTTTTATATAAATACTTATTTATAAACTTTTCCATAATGACTATAAACTAAAAATTGATTAATGAGAATTATTTTATGTTCCTTCTTGCCAATCTGCAAGATAAAGTTTTTGACGATCACTTAAACTATCAATCTCAATATCCATAGCTTCCAATTTTAAATTAGCTATTTCATAATCAAGTTCATCAGGAGCTTTCATAACACCAGTATCAAGATTATTCTCAAGAATATATTTGGCAGAAAATGTTTGTGAAGCAAAGCTCAAATCCATTATTTCTGCAGGATGTCCTTGTCCTCTTTTAGCAGATAAATTGACTAATCGTCCATCAGCAATCAGATAAATTCTTCTCCCATCTTTTAAGCTAAATTCCTCAATACTTTCTCTTACTTCTTTAATAGATGAGGAAATAGCTTCTAAATCATTTCTACTAATTTCCACATTGAAATGTCCTGAATTAGCTAATATACAACCGTTTTTCATATATTTGAAGTCATCTCCACTTACAACATTGATGTTTCCAGTTGCTGTAATTAATAAATCAGCATATTTTACAGCATCTTTCACTTTCATTACTCTATATCCATCCATTCTTGCTTCTAATGCTCTAATAGCATCGATTTCAGTGACAATTACATTGGCACCTAAGCCAGTGGCCCTTGTTGCAATACCTCGACCACACCAACCATAACCACAGACTACAACTGTTTTACCAGCTATTAATAAGTTAGTTGTTCCCATTATAGCATCAAATGTGGATTGACCTGTTCCATATCTGTTATCAAAAAGATATTTAGTGTATGCATCGTTAACAGCTACAACAGGGATTTTTAATGCTCCATCATTAGCCATTGCTTCCAATCTGTGAACACCAGTGGTTGTTTCTTCACACGCACCTTTAACTTTTTTAAGTAATTCTTTTCTTTCTTGATGAAGAACAAGTATCATATCAGCACCATCATCAATAATAATATCTGGTTTGTAATCAAGAACCTCATTTATTGTTTGATAGTATTCCTCATCGTTTTGCTCTCTCCAACCATGTATATTTAAACCTAATTCAACTCCACCTGCAACTGCATCATCATGAGTTGATAATGGATTGCATCCTGTCATAGCCACTTCTGCTCCTCCAGCTTTCAAGGTTAATCCTAAGTTAATGGTTTTTGGCTCCAAATGTAAGCAAGATCCTATTGTAATCCCTTCAAATGGTTTTTCTTCTTCAAATTGTTTTTTGATTGTCTCAAGAACAGGCATATGTTTTTGAACCCATTCAATCTTTCTAACACCTTCAGTTGCCAAACTTTTATTTTTAATGTTGCTCATAATAATCACTATATAACTCAAGTATCCTACTTAAATAGTAGGATCTAATTTAAATATATATATAATATTATAATAAATCTAATTTAAATATAATATTTATAATTTTAATGTATATTGTATAAAAATAATTTGTTAATAAATTACAAAAATGTATTGTACTAATTTCAATTATAAAAACAAAGTATATAAATGATAAGATTTAAATAATTTTATTTATAATATCTACTGTGTTTATTATAAAAATATCGATTTATGAATAAATTAACTTTATAATTCTAATTAATCAGCATATGATACTTTATCATATGCCGGGGTGGCTCAGCTGGTTAGAGTGCACGGCTCATAGGGTTTTGTAGTCGCGTTCGTCTCATTCCTGAGGCACCGTGAGGCCGCGGGTTCGAATCCCGCCCCCGGCATAATATTTCTAATTTTAAACATCAATATAACAAAAAAAAAGTTAATGTAAAACTCCTCTAATAATAAGTTATTTTAATCAATTAAAAATCTTTTTTTTCTAATGAAGCTATTTGATGTAAAGATATATTTATTATACAAATAAAAAAGTTAATATATAAAATATTTACAAACTCATAAAACTTTTCTAAAAGTTATTTTTTCTATAAAATATAAAGCAAGAGATTAAAATGACAAGTGAATTCTTAAACAATGTTTATAAAGGAACAAATGGTTGGAAAGGATATACTATAACTATTCTCTTAACCCTATTTTTAAATTCATTTGTAGCTATTTACTATTTACTTTTTCTTTTCGGATTTTATATTATCTTTAACATATTTGACCATAATACGATTTCAGGAACATTTTACTACTTTATATCAATGTTTTTAACTACAAGTATTGCATTTCTGTTTTTAATATTATCAATTAATGTATTCCATAAGCGAGATATTTTTTCTTTAATCAACACTTCTAAGCAACGGAACTTCAGAGGAAATATAGTTAAATGGTACAACAGAATCAGATGGAACAAATTTTTTAATGGTGTAGCTATTTGGTCTATCTTTATGATTATCTCTATTTTTGTTCCATACTTCATTGATCCAAGCAAATTTGAATGGAACTTTCATTTAAATCAGTTTATCACATTGATTCTCTTATTATTTCTTACAATTCCTATCCAAGCAAGTTTTGAAGAACTTTTATTTAGAGCTTATCTTAATCAAGGATTAAGTTTAAAAATAAAAAGACCAATCATTGTAATTATAACAAGTTCGTTGATCTTTGGATTAGGTCATATTGTAAATGGAGGTCTTGATCCCATCGCAATGTTTTTAAACACCTCTTCAGCATTTTTATTTGGAATAATAGCTTCTTTAACAACATTAGTTGATGATGGAATTGAATTTTCAAGTGGAGTACATATAACCAACAATATCTTCGCATTTTCAATGGTTGGAAGTGTTGGTGGAGACAACTTTGGAACTTTATTAATTCAAACAGGTTCAATGAGCTATTTTGAAATAGTTTGGGATATTGTTCCTTTGATATTATTTTTATTACTTGTAATTATTTATAGACACGATGAACTTAAAGAAGTTCTTAAAAAAAGACATTTCTATTGTTGAATATTATTTATTAAAATATTCAAGTTTAGATCCTATATCCTTATCTTTAAATGCAATCCCAACAAAAATAATTTTTTTATCCTGATAAGGTTTATAATACTCATTTTCCCTAATCTGATTTAATGCTTCATCCAACATAAGATCCAAACTTTTTGTCTCACTATATTTCAACTCCATAACAATAACATAATCATCTTTCACTAATACAAGATCAGCCCTTCCTTTTAATTGAATTACTTCACCTTGAACATCAAAACCAATTAAACGCATCCAAGACAAAAACAAAATATGATAAAAAGCCTCCATATCATTAAGTTTACTATGCAAACTATAATTAATCCCACTGAACAACATTTCTATAGACGTTTGAAAACCATCACCATCAACAGAAATCAACTGCTTAAACATATTCTTAGCAATTGGATAAACACCCTCACCAGTCTTATTAACATACACCCCAATTATATAACTAAACAATGACTCACGAACCTCCTTATTAGGAATATCCAAATTATATTCTGTCAACTCACCAGGAACAAGATTTCTTCTCTTGATTGTTAAATAACCACTTTGCAAGAGAACAGTCTTCAAATCAAGATTTTTAACATCAAAATTAGGAAACGCACCAAATAACTTCAAATTTTCATCAAATAAAACATCAACATTATTCTGTTTCTCCATTATTTTAATAATAAAACTTGGAGTTCCAGTTTCAAACCAATAATTATCAAAAACATTTGTACTGAATAAATTCAACACTGAAAATGGAGCATATAAAAAATTTTCTCCATCCCAAGAATAACCATTATACCATTCTTTAATTAAACTAATCATACTATTCTGATTAATATCATATCTTTCACTAATCTTAACAATAAAATCATTAAAATAGCTTTCAAGTTCATTTTGAGTATAACCACAAATAGTTGAAAAATCTTCCCTAACAGTCAAATCAACTAAATTATTCAAATCAGAAAATATGGATGTTTTAGAAAAACGACTAACACCTGTTATGAAAACAAATTTGAGACTAGTTTCTACACTCTTCAAAGCACCATAAAAATCTTTTAATTCATCACGAATACTTTCAGCTAAAGTGACATTATCTACATTATCAAGGATTGGTTTATCATACTCATCAATTAAAACAACAACTTTTTTGCCTGTATTTTCATATATTTTATTAATTAAAGTGGAAAAATTATAGCCTAAAGATAGATCATTGTTTAGTTTAATATTATATTTTTCACCTACCTTGCTTAAATAATCTAAAAGTGTTAACTTTAATAATTTTTCATTATCTCTTGGAAATGTCATTAAATCTAAATGGATGATAGGATATGACTTATTCCAGTCCCAGTTATTATATATAAGAGTATCCTTAAATAATTCTTTTTTGCCTTCAAAAAGATTTTTAAGAGTGCTTACAAATAGTGATTTTCCAAATCTTCTTGGACGAGATAGAAAATAATATTTGTTATCCAACTCCAATATTTTCTCTATCATTTCTGTTTTATCAACATAAATCTTATCCTTTTTTATTATATCTTCAAAACTTGCTAATCCTAAAGATAACTTTCCTTTTAAGTTCATTGAATAACCTCTAATGTTTTGACTGCCTAATCTTTATTATACTCCGTGATTAAATACATTTTATGAGTTTTATAAATTTTTCACAATAAAATCCAACTTCATTTTATTTAATAAATATATAATTTAAGTACAATATTAATTTAATATAAATATAATAAATTGTTGATTGGCAATACTAATTTTCTATTATTTGGCTATTGACTATGATTACCATTTAAATCACAGAATCCTAAGTATTCTAAAGAATTGGATTTAAATTTCCGATAACCTCTCCTTTATTAGTAATATGAACGGTATCCTCAATTCTCACACCAAATTCTCCTTTAAGATAAATTCCAGGTTCAATTGTAATAACCATGTCTTTTTCTAAAATGGTATTATCATTTTTTGATACTCTTGGTTCTTCATGAATATCTAAACCTAAACTATGGCCCGTTGAATGTATGAAGTTTTCACCATAACCATACTCAGATATTATATCTCGTGCTACTTTATCTAACTCACAAAATTTCATTCCAGGTTTAATAGCTTTAATTGTTTTATTATATGCTTCAAAAACTATGTTAAAAATTTCTTCTTCTTTTTCACTATATACAATTGTTCTTGTTGTATCAGAACAATAACCTTGATATTTGGCTCCCCAATCCACTAAAATAGGATAATCTACTATATTGTTACTTGGTGTTGAGTGAGGCAAGCTTGTACTTGAAGCTGATGCAACTATCGTATCGAAAGATTCTCCTGTAGCTCCATTATCTCTTAACAATTGACCTAACATATAAACTATTTTCAATTCACTTAATTCTTTGGTTTTAATAGCTGATACCATTTCAGTAAGTGATTTGTGTGCAATATCTGTTGCTTTTTTTATTTTAGCTATTTCATCTGATGTCTTAATCATTCTTTCTTTTTCTAACAAATCACTGATTACTAATTCACATTCCCCAGATACTTTGTGATATGTTTCAACATCCAAAGTTTTTTCAATGGCTATTTTCTCATAACCTTCTTTTTTTAGGATTTCTTTTAAGTCTTTCAGTGATTTAAATGATTCAACTTCTATATTTGATGTAGATTCAGCAAGTTCTAAATCCATAATTGTTGTATAAATTACAGGTTCTTCTTTAAGTAAACAGAATGTGAGAGCTGTTGGAAAATAGTTGGAGATGTATCCAATATTATTAACCTCTTTAATTATCATTCCATCAAAACCTTCTTGATATACATGTTCTACTATATTTTTCAACTTTTTTTCATTCATATAAATCACTTTAAAAAAAGGATTGAATTTATATCTCTTCTTAATTCTTTTATTAAATATTTTAAATATTATATTATTCTATTTATCTTTTAACAATTAATATTTTATTGATTGACTTTTAAATTTAACTTATAAAAAATATTTAAAATTATATATTTATAATAAAGTAATAATTAATAAATTTAATAAGAAAAAAAAAATGAAAAAAATAAAACCATTGAAAAATAAATGTTTATTTAAATAATTTCATATAAGATTGATTTTTTTGAATCTTTTATTTCATTTAATCTTAGATAATTTAATCATATTTGTTTTTAAATTTAATTTATATAAAAACAGGGAAAAAACATTAAAAATAAGAAAAAATAATCATTGATTTCATTCATTTAAACAATCTACTAAAATGTATTATTAACACTGATTAGATATTTAATTAATTGGTTTTATTATGAGAATGACTAAAATTCATCCAATCACATATATACTATATTATGCTATTCTAATCATATTCGCATTCTTATTCACAAACCCTTATTACAGTTTAACATTTGCTATCTGTATACTTACCTTAATAAGGATACAAGGAATTCAAAAAGAGTTTAAAGGAACCATTAAAGGATTTATAATGATGGGGGTTGTAATAGCTATTATCAATCCATTAACATCACATCAAGGAGTCACGAGATTGTATATTTGGAATAATTACTTTATAACTCTTGAATCAATTGTCTACGGACTAATATTAGCATTTGCATTGATATTAATACTACTTACATTTACTTCATTTAATAAAGCCGTTTCTTATCAAGACTTACTTTATATATTCTCAAAAAAATTTCCCACAGCTTCAATAATAATCATAATGGCTTTAAGGTTCATACCATTCTTAAATTACAGATTAGAGGAAATTAATAAACTACAAGATTTTGAAAAAGAAAATTCAGATAAAAAAGGATTCATCAACAAAATAAATAATGTAAGCAATAGCTTAATTGTTATGATATCCTGGACACTTGAAGAATCTATGATAACCGCAAAATCAATGAAAGCAAGAGGATATAAAACTACAAAAAGAACCAGCTATTTAATATATAAAATAAATAGAATTGATAAAATATTTATCTCATTTATAATAATAACAGCTATTTTAGCTATTCTTGGTCTAATTTATGGTGATGGTAGAATAAACATCTATCCAACAATTAGATTTTCATTTAATCACTTCCCATTAGATATTTATTATTTCTCATTTTTATTCCTGCTATTACCTTTAATTTACTTAGAAATTAAGGAGGAAATGATTTGGCATTAGTTAAATTTGAAAATTTTAGTTTCACCACATCAGATAAAGAAATACTTTCAGATATTAATTTTGAAGTTGATGAAGGAGAATTTGTACTAATTTGCGGTCCATCAGGATCAGGTAAAACAACCTTATTATCTCATCTGAAAAAAGAATTAAGACCTAATGGTAAGATTAATGGAAAAGTCTTGTTTGATTCAATTAATATTAAAGATTTAGATGACACTAAATCAGCAACAGATATTGGATTTCTTTTTCAAAATCCAGATAATCAATTAGTTACAGACACAGTTATCCAAGAAATAGCCTTTCCACTTGAAAATATTGGGATGGAAACAGAAGAAATAAGAAACCGAATAGCTGAAATGACTGCATTTTTTGGTCTTGATAAATTACTTTATAAAAATGTGAATGAACTATCAGGAGGCGAGAAACAACTAGTGAATCTCTGTTCCTTACTTGTACTTAAACCTAAATTATTGTTACTCGATGAACCAACCTCCCAATTAGATCCCATAGCATCTTATGAATTTTTAACAATACTTCGAAGACTGAATGAAGAATTTTCAATCACAATAATGATAAATGAACACAATGTTAATAATATACTTCCTTTTGCAGATAAAGTGATTTTTCTAAATAACGGTTCAGTTGAATATTTCAACACAAAAAAAAATATAATCCAAGAAGTGGCAAATGATGAAGTCTTCAAGTTCTATCTTCCAGATGTCTCTAAGATAAACTTACTCCTAAGAGAAAAATACCCAAAATTGAAAGATGAAAAAATAGCTATTAGTATACGGGAAGGAAGAAAACTATTAAATAAAATAGCTGATGATTTAGAGGTTTTTCCAAAAGATACGAATAAAACATTAAGTGAAGATTATCTTTACTATAATAATGAAGAGTTAGTAAAAACCAGTGGACTTTATTTCGCCTATAACAAAGAAAACATAATTTTAAAAGATATTGAATTTACAATTAAACAAGGAGAGTTTATTGGCATTGTTGGAGGTAATGGTTCTGGAAAAACAACATTAATACAATTGTTAGCAGGTTTACTAAAACCTGTGAAAGGGAAAATCATGCGAAAAGATATTAAAATAGCTTACCTGTATCAAAACCCGATGATTCATTTTTCAAAAGAAACAGTGGAAAAAGAACTTCTATTGGATAATGAAACAGAATTAAATAATGAAACAAGAAAACTTTTAAAATTTTTTAATATAGAACATTTAATATATCAGAACCCTTATGATTGTAGTGGAGGAGAACAGCAAAAAATAGCTATAATAAAAGCGTTTATGAAAAAACCAGATATTTTAATATTAGATGAACCAAGCAAAGGACTTGACCCATTATCTAAACATGACCTTGCAAAAAAACTTCAAACTTTACAATCCAATGATTTGACGATTGTGATGACAAGTCATGATTTATCTTTTGTAGCTAATTACTTTCATCGCTGTATTATGTTATTTGATGGTGGTATTCAAGTTGATAACGATCCTAAAGACATATTCGCAGAAAATAATTTTTATACAACATTTGTTAATAGGTTAGTTAAAGACTATATTCCTAATGGAGTAGTCTTAGATGATGTAAAAGAAAAATGGAATTTATAATATCATCCAAATTGTTAAAACTATTATTATATTATTAAAATTATTATAGTGAATTATATATTTATTTTTAGATATTCAATTATTTTTAAATTTATAGCCCCTGAATTGGTGTTATGTTGATACAGAGATAGGCATGATAAATGTCATTTAAAGACAGCAGGTAGATCATAGAGACATGAAGAAAGTAAATGAAAACCATAAATTACAATACTAATCAATATATCAACAAACTAACGAATCTAAAAATTTGTTTTTATTCCTTGATTATCAACTCTACTAATTAAAAACCCTTCTGAGTTATCAATATTCTCTAAATCATCTTCTGGAGTTCGAGATAAAGCAAAAACAGTGTTTCCCAACATAGCCATTGAAGAACCTAAGGTATATTCATTCAATTCATTGACTAAATCTGAAACCTCAGTAGACATTAAAGAACTTTTCTTTGCAAACTTAAACGAGAGTCTTAATAGATTATCAATACTCATGTCCTTTAAAAACTCTTTTGTTGCCATTACGCCCAAATCATTGATTATTTTGGCTATTTGAGGATTTTGAATTATTGATTTTGTATTTAACTTAGAAAAAACTTTTGTAATCACGAATAAATCATCAAAAACAATATTTATTATTTCTCCAAATCTTGGAGCACCAGGTTTCTTTCTAATAACTATCCCTTTTGAGCTTTCAGCTATTACATCACCAAGTCCTGTGCCTAATTTAACTTCCATCATGTGGGCCATTTGATATAAGCTAACCATATCAACATTCAAATTAAATAAATCATTAATAGCTATTGCAACTCCTATTGCAGAAGATGCTGAAGTTCCAAAACCAGACCCCATTGGAACCTCAATATTTTGAGTAATAGCTATTCCTTCAACAATTTGAAAATTGTTTCTAATGAATTCAGCTGTTTCTTTAATGATTAGATGATTTCCTTGATTTTTTCCATTTACTTTAATGTTGATTTCATCATTTGAAGATTTCTTAACCTCTGTTGTTACACCTTTATCAATTAATATTCCAGCTCCACAGGACCCAGATTTTAAAATATCGATATCATTATAAATACTAAAAAAACAACTGATATGTGATGGTACAAATACTTTAAAGCTCATTTTATCCTTAATAAACTTATATTTTCATTATAATCTTATATTTTATTTTTAAATACACTCAATAATCTATTTAATAATTAACTATGATATTTTTAATAATGATTTATTTTTATTATAAAAATTTATTTAAACTATAATTTATAGATTTAGTAATAATTTATAATTATAAATTGAGTTTTTAAAACTAAATATTGTTATTTGAAGAAAATTTTTTGAAGAAAATTTTTGATGAATCTTTGCTGAACAAAGTGGAAAACTTAAATCAAAGTTTCAATTGGTTCCGAACAGAGTGAGGAACTTAGTAAACGAAGTTTACATTATTCTCAGTTTTAAAGTTTCAATTTACTCATAAGACATTATTCAATGGACGAGATAATTTGAATAAGAGAATTGACTTACATATGCACAGTTTATTTAGTGATGGGGAACTTTTACCCTCTGAATTAGCAAGAAGAGCCTATGTATTAAATCATAGCACAATAGCTATTACAGACCATGTTGACTCATCAAACATTTCCACAATCCCTAATTTGATAGAAGCTATTGAAGATATTAACGACAATTGGGATATAAATGTAGTTCCTGGAGTAGAAATTACACATACTCCTGTTGAAGTAATAGCTAAATTAGCTAAGAAAGCAAGAAAACTTGGAGCTAAAATAGTTGTTGTTCATGGTGAAACTCTTAGTGAGCCAGTGATAGAAGGCACAAATCATGAAGCAGTGCAGTGTGAGGATGTTGATATATTGGCTCATCCAGGTTTAATAAGAAAAGAAGATGTTGAAATAGCTAAAGAAAATAATGTTGCTTTAGAGATAAGTGGAAGAAAGGGGCACAGCCTAAGTAATGGACATGTAACAAAACTTGGAATGGAAGTTGGAGCAGATTTAGTTATAAACACGGATTCTCATTCTCCTGATGATTTATTAAGTTTCCAGGAAAGCAAATTAATCGGTCTGGGTGCAGGTTTGACTGAAAAAGAAGTTATGAAGGCATTGGTTGACAATCCTAAAAAAATAATCAAAAAAAGAGAATAAAACTGACTTGAATTTTGTTGTATTATACCACTTATCTAACTTTATTAACAGACCCATATTTTTATTAATCTTTAAAACGGAGAATATCAGAAACTTTGATTTAAGTTTTTCACGACCTTCAAAACAACAGAGACTTCGTCTCCTAAGTTTCTCATTTCATTCGAAACAATAAGAATTTCATTTCCTAAGTTTCCCGCTTTGCTCGAAACAACAGGAATTTCATTCCTTAAATTTCTCATTTCATTCGAAACAACAGAGACTTCGTCTCCTAAGTTTTTCACTTCGTTCAAAACCAAAGATTCTCCTAAGTTGTCTTCGACAACAAAAGTTTAATATAATCTTTAAATTAAAATTTAAACAATTATAACAATAATTTTTTAATAAAAAATAAAAATGTTAGAAAAGTTTTGGCAAATATTAAAGATAATAAAAAGTAATTGGCAGAAATTAAAGGAATCAGCTATGAAAAGCAAAACAACAGAGAAACATAGAGAGGAATCATCAAAAATCATTAAATGTTGTATTATCATACTTAGTGACACAATTTCAAAGAGCCAAAATAAAGATGATGATAAATCAGGACAATATCTTCTTAAAAAGCTAAATGAAAAATATGATGTAATTGATTATCAAATTATCTCTGATAACAAATATCTATTAAAATCAAGGATTGAAGATATGATAAACAAAGGTAGCGATGTTATATTAACAAGCGGAGGAACAGGGATCAACTCTCGAGATATAACCATTGAAACACTTACTGACTTATTTGAAAAAGAATTAACTGGATTTGGAGAAATTTTTAGATTAAAAACTTATGAAGAGTTAGGTTCTCCAGCTATTTTAACAAGAGCAACATCAGGAACATACAAAAACACTCTAATCTTTTCCATGCCAGGATCACCGAATGCAGTTAAATTAGGATTGTCACTGATTATTGATGAACTGCCTCATTTAATTAAACACTTGAAAGAATGACTATGATATTAAAAGAATGACTATGATATAATCCTCGTTCTGGTCAGCCCAAAAAAATATAGTGATAAACAAGAAGCAGAATATAGTTGCATTAGCTTACAGACCATCCCACAAGGAAGAAAAAAAATGAACTATCAGACTTATCACGGAAACAATGCAAAAATAAAGAGGGGTTTGAAACTTTAAACCGTGAATGTATTCGTCTTAATAAAAGAATGCGAACA
The DNA here is from genome assembly GCA_031280375.1 of Candidatus Methanovirga procula. GTDB lineage: Archaea > Methanobacteriota > Methanobacteria > Methanobacteriales > Methanobacteriaceae > Methanovirga > Methanovirga procula. The sequence goes on from JAITGU010000062.1 coordinate 12,186, forward strand.
CATTAAAAAATAAGAAAAAAAAATTAATGTTTATATACTAATCCTATTAGAATAAGACTAAGTAAAAGAAAAATAAGAGGAACACCAGACTCACCCATAGGAACATCACCTAAACTTTTATCTAAATCATTAACTATTGATGGGTTTGGATCTTGATTTGAAGTCATGTTTATTTGAGATGAGAAGAAATTTTTATCTAATACTCCATATCTGAAAAGTGCAAAACCTTTTCCACCACCATTATACACAGACTGAATATCCCTATTAACATCACCAACACTCATATAGGTTAGACTTGTCTCAAGCTCATCATTACTTATGTAAGTTGTAAGAGCAGAAATCACAGGTTTGTTAACTCTTTCAACTGCAAACCTCGTTGTACTCTCAACCCAAGAAGTATCACGGAATACTGATCCCAATTTAAGTGAAAACCCTCTATAAACCATAGGCATAAGAAAATCCAAATACTCGGACATAGCAACATAATTCTGCCCATACAAAAGAGTAGTATTAACACCATAATCAATATTACCCTGTTGATTCAAATCATTAACCTGGGTACTGTCTTTTTCATACCATTCTGGTACAAGTGCAGCTGAAAGCATAATTTCTGGTTTAATACCTTTTATTTTATCACGAACACTACGAGTGAAATTTGTAACATATTCATCTCCATTAGTGTACTTGTATGCTGGGTTTTCTATTGGGAAACGAACATAATCCAACTGAACACCATCAATACTATAATCATTAACAATTTTACCAATATCATCAATCAATTGATTAAGATAACTTGTGTTATTGGTTGGGTTTACGAATTCTCCTTCAGCATCACTGAAGCAAATAATCCATGCATGCACCCTTATACCAGTTCCCCTTAGTTTATTCAATACTTTAGGTAGGATGACACTATAATTGTTGTATGTTGAAAATCTGCTGGATAGAACAAAAACATCAGTAATACCTGCTTTACTTAGTTCTGTTGGATCAAAATTATTCGCATCATTAATATTTAGGTATAATCCTCTTATATTGTTGTCTGTTGCATAAGACCATGATATTATGGTTAAAAATAGTAATAATATTATTGGAATGAATATTTTTTTCATATAGTATTAATCCTCCTATAAAAATGAGTATTATTTTATTGTTTTTTATAAGAATAAGAACCACAAACTAAAAAAACCGAAATTAATAAAGATAGTAAAGGGATTCCTGTTCTATTAAGCATAATCTCTTCTTGGTTCTCATCAGATATAGAATCATCCTCTACAATATTATTTGAGTATTGGTTCATGACAATAGTATTGGGATCATTAGTGTAATTATCAATGTAGTTGAATAAACCAAATCGGAAAATACAATATCCATAGGCACCATTGCTTAAAGCAATATTAGCATCATTTGATAATTCTTCAGATGAAAGAGGAGTAGGATCATCATCACTAACATATCCTTGAAGACCTGTAATAATTTTTGCTTTTGGGGAATTATCCACGAACCATTTTGTAGTATGACCAATCCAAGAACTATCTTTATTATAATTACCTTTATAAACCATTGGAATTATATAATCTAAAATGTTTCCCAATTGACTAATATCTTGACCATAGTAATATGCATCAGCGTTGGTACCATTAGGCATAGTTTCATTGTAATAATGAGCATCCTCATACTCAGGCATAATCGCAGCTGAACTTATAATTTTTGGATTAATTTCCTTAATTTTTGAATTAACTTCACTTGTAAGCTCTGCAATTGCATTACAAGCATTCATATAACCCCCTGTGGCTCTATATGCAGTTCCAGGATACCTAAGATAATCCAAGTGAACACCACTAACATTAGCTATTTTAGAATAATTAACAGCTTTATCGATAATTTCATTAAATCGTGTCTGGGTGTATGAACCGTTTTCTAAAACAGGTTTCACCCAACTACCATCTTTATAAAAACACTGAATCCAGATATGAACCTTAATCCCCTCATTATTAGCTTCATTAATCCATTTAAGAACATCATCATAAGAATTCCGTGTGAAAACATCTTCATGAATTATTATATTATTGATACCATGCAATTTAAGTTCAGTTAAATTAGTTCTATTCATATAAGAACCCCATAACCACATACCATTAAACTGAGATGACTTAAGAACATTAGTTCCAACAGTTGAACTATCCTCATTAGTTGCAAAACAAGAATTAATGTTTATACAAACAATAAGTAGTAAGAGGTAACCATATACTTTCATTATATTTACTCACTAATTGAATATTTTTATGGTAGTACAGTCACATTATAATGCTCAAAACAATCTGTAGGATCTACATAAACACAACCTGCTTTTACTATTTCACTACCAACAATAACTGCTTCATAGTACATAACACTGTTGTATTCATTATTAACTCGTTTAAACAAATATGAACCAAGCCACGGATGTTCCCTGTCAGGTCCTATTGTACGATTAATCATAGCCCCACATATAAACTGCTCTTTAGGACTACAAAGGTTATCTGTTTTCCAAACTTTATCTCCTTTATGGCAGATGAATGAATTTGAGTCATTACTTAATGATGTCCAAGAATCTCCACTAACAGTCCAATCAGCTGCACCAACTACACTAAAACAATCAATAAGAATTATGAACAATCCTGTAATCATGATACTTCTTTTAATATTCATAAATAATATACCTCACATTTTTTTTTATTTCTTGAGGATGGGTCACAGTTAACTTGTCATGAAAGTTTTCTTCATTCAAATATAATACAAATCTTTTGAAAATTTTCCAATTTTATAAAACAGAAAAAAGTATTAAAAAATCAGAAAAATATTAACCATGACCCATCCTCTATTATATATTTATTTTTTATAATAAGGGAATCCATACATAAAAAAAAATTTATATTATGACTCCCTTATAAAATACACATTTGATTGAATAGTATATAAACCTTTTTATGCAACTATTGGTACTGCTTCTGGATACCTATTATGATTCATTAGATCATTAAAAATATCTCTTTCACTTTCATTATGCGATTTTTTAGCCTTATTATATCTTACAATTGTTATAATACCCATACTTAATGTTGAGAATCCTGATACGAGTCCAGCAATACCACTAAAGAGTAAAGCCATGCCTGGACCAAGCCCTATCGCAGATAAACCTGCAGTCGCTGGTGTCGCAGCACAAGCACCCACAATAGCCACAATTCCCATTAATAATGTTGTACCTCCACCTAAAATACCAACAACACCAAGAGATAACTCACTTATTGCAGTCTCACGATCAGATTCATCAACCGTAGGAACCTTATTTAATCTGTCTTCTAAGCCTGTTGGATCAACATCTGGATCGTAAATACTGTACAACTCACTCACAGCCCATTCACCAGTTTGATTAAGCTGAATAGCATATTTACTATTATCTGGGGTTATGGAATTTTTTGGTATATAAATGCGTTCATGTTGGAATTTGTGTATTGCCACAATATCTTTTCCTGATTCATTAATTTTATTACCTTCCGCATCTCGAGGAATCAGATCAATGGAATCAATACCATACTTATCATTAGTATCATTCTTTATCATAAGATACTTATACACTGGAAAATTCACCTCTGAAGAATCATTTATTCTGTATTGAACAAGATCCCCTAATCTAAACAGTGGTAGATTTGGGTCATTATTCAAAAATGAATTAACAATCTTTGTGTTATTGTAATTTAAACTTTTTAATTTATTTCTCACTCTTAAAGCATTAGGATATGCATCTTCATCAATGTTACCATCTAATTTAACACTGTTTTCAAGAATTTGGTATTCATTGTGAGCAATTACAATTTCTTCATTATAGTATTGATAAGTACGATTAATATCCTCCGCAGCATTCTTCATGTCACTAAGATGTTCAATCATCCACCATGTGCTTTTGGATGCTAGCTCATTTGCTTTATCCTCTAATTTATTTTGATAGGGTTCAGTTCTATTTTGAATGTAATCTAGTTCTTCTGGACTTGATTCATTTAGTATTTTTGTAACATCAGTATTGGTTGCTGATGTCATTAGTTCTTCTGCTCTTTGTTCTGGTGTCATTTTAGCATATTCATCTAAGAGTTGATCCCATTCTTCACAAATAGTACGATAATAATCTGCATTGTCTTCTTCAGCAGTGGTATTACCCATCATGTATCTTGAGTAGTAATCGTAGCCTTGTTTTTGCTCAGAATTCATTGCCATTAAGGCATTGATTTGTGCGGCTTCCCAATCATTACATCCAGCTCTTTTTTTAATATATTCTAAAAGATTTAGTATTGGATCAGTTGATTCTTTTGGAAGCTTGTTAATGTAGTTCATAAAATGGATATTATGTTGATCACTGACTTTTTTGGTTAGTGATGGGTCTGCATGGAATGCTGGTCCAAGCATGACTCCTAAAACAATGATGCTTAAAAATAGTATTCCTTTAAAATAATGACTATGTAAAAAATTCAGTGGGTGAAATAATTTTTCCATGATTTTGATCCCATTTAACTCTTTGAAGATCTAAATAAACTTCAATACTTTCAATAGTCTTATATAACTTCTTCAA
>JAITGU010000195.1 GCA_031280375.1 Candidatus Methanovirga procula
TCGGACACCAATTTGGGCTACTTTCAGAAATAATCCTAACTTTGTTATTTCAATGGATTCCTTGTTTATATCAACACCATAGATATTGTTTAACAAGATTTTTCTACGATTATCAATATCCCACAAGTCTTCATCTAAAGTATCCTGCGAGTATGCTTTGTTCTTATGTATTTCACGATGAATATCAAGAAGTATATCCATTGCTTTATTCAGGAATGCTCCACTACCACAAGCAGGATCAACAATCTTAATACTTCTTAATTTATCTTCTAATTCATTTAAATCATCTGAATATTCAGCTATCAGACTAGGTATGGTATTACATTCACTGTTTTTACTTAAATAAGGGATTATTGTATTCTCACAAATATAAGTTGTTATGGTCTCAGGTGTGTAGTAAACACCATCTTTTTTTCTTTTATTTGTTTTTTCTTCTCTTATACTCTCAATATCGTTTATACTGTTTTCAAATATGTGCCCCAGTATGTTAACATCTATATCACTATCAAAATCATGAGAAGAGATGATTAATAGATTACGATAGATTTTATTAATTAATGGGTATTGTTTTAATTCATTATCTATTATATGCGAGCTTTCAGGAAAATTATAATCAATTTTTATATCATCATAAAAATCTTTTTCAGGTATTTTGTCCCTTATTCGAAGATGAGTTAAATCTTCTTCAAATAAACCTCCATTGTAGGGTGTTATTCCTTTTTCAGGGTTCCCATCAAACAAGTCTATGAACAAACCATTTAATCTATGCCATATTTCACCTCGTCTAAGATTATGGTTTTTTATTGGTGTTAATATGTCCATTGAACTTGTATTATCTGGTAACAAGTCTTTATCTTCTGCAAAACATAAAAAAATATAACGATTCATTATTAACTGAGCATAACTAATAGCTTCATCTTTACTAATATCATTAGAGTATTCTAATTCTTTTATTAGCATTAGTCTCGTCCCACTATATAACTTATAGAACTCATTCTCTAAATTAAAGTCTGTAGCAAACAAACCTCCACTATCATACAATTTACTAATTATATCCTCTTCAAGGATTGATTGTTTATTAAAACATGATAAAAAGTCTTTTAATGTGTTTTCATCACGAAGATCATCAAGATTAAACTGTATGTACTTATCCTGTGATTTCTGATTGTATAAACGAAATTCATAATAATTAGAGACAATAAACCATTTAATAGACTCTCTTTTATTGGCATAATTTGAAGCTTGTTCCACTGGAGATAACCCTCCATGATAAGGACTATCCAGACTCAAATCACTACCTTTTAATTCTATTGGAATGTATGGTTCACAATCTCGCATTATCATAAATTCAACATTACGATTATCTAAAGAATAAGCAAACTCAAAATCAACCTCAAGTTTGTAACCTAATAATTCCTCTAAGATTATCTTCTGAAAATGAGGATAGTTTTTCATTTCATTATCTAATTCTTTTGCTTCGTATTTATTATACCATTGATTTAATGCTTCTTTATGGTTGTGTCGGATTTTAATATTCTTCCCATATTTCTTATAAGCATTACTCAACCTTAAAAGAGTATTCTTAATCATTGTATCACATACATCCCATATATTTACACATCAGAAACCAAATATAGACATTTTTTCATTATCAACATATTTAAAAGATTGAGGTGCTCTGAAATCTTTTATTTCATCAGTACTTTTAGGTGGTTTTAAAGGAATGAAGTTATCTATTTTTAATGCGAAACCCTCATCTTTACCTTCAAAGTATTTAAAAAAACTTTCCTTATCTATACCTAATTTATCAGAAAAATCATTCCATATATTCTCTGGACTGTCTTTAATGATCTCTTTACATTCAAACATTCCCACAATTTCCTTTGAGGGTGCAGTAGCATAAATGATTACATTTTCAACTTCTCGTTTGAAGATACTTCTCCTAGGTTCATAAATTTTTTCTCCAGATATTATCTTTTCAACATAGTTCTCTTTGATAGACATTAAAACATTCAATTTAGATCACCTTAAATCTCTTAATTTAAGATATTTATCATGTGACAATTTCTGAATAGATTGGGGAGGTCCATTCAATATTTTTTCATTGATTAATTTTTCAAGTGAAATTTTATCTGTTTTTCCCATATAAATAAAAAGAATGACTAAATTATTTTTTTTACTTTTCTCTTTTAACTCATTAATTGAATAAACAGATCGTTTTCCAATAGTTTCACTAAGATCTTTAAATTTAAGATCTTTATAAAAACTTTCTACAATCCCAATATCTCCGATTCCTTTTTTATCTGTTTCATAAAACAATAAAATATCTCCTTCTTCAAGATTTATTTTCGATTTTGAAATATAAGCTTTCTTGATAGCATTCATTGAAATGGGATAATCTCTTAAATTGGAGTCACCAAAATCATATAAGGTTGTGTGTTTTCTTTTTTGTAAAAACAATTTTTTGTGATATTCAGGTTGTATTGGAACTATAAATTTATTAACTTTTTTCCCATCGTAAAACTTTGGATAAAATTTTTTAGCTAAAAATAAAGCTGATTCTTCATGAATTAAATCATTAATTCTACTTTCAACAATTTTTTTACTAATACCTTTCACAAAAACAGATTCATTATCATATTTTCTTCCAACCTCATCAAACCCATATTCTTTAATTAAATGAACTAATGAATCATCAGACTTAATAAAATGAGTCAAATAAATTTCTTCCAAGTTTTTATCTAAAGAATATTTCAATATCCAACTTAAAAAAAATTCACCTATTTTATAACCTTCAATTGTAACAATCATTGTAGCTATTTTCACCCTCTTCTTAGGAGGCAAATTTTCTTGTTTATCAAGTTCTATTATTTCTTTTTCTTCTTTATAAATTAATAAAGCTTTAATTCTTTTATTTTCTCTATAAACCAAGCATTTCCTCTTTTTTTCTTGAATAGAAGTAAACCACTCATTAAATTCAGAATAATCCTTCTTCAACTCATTGAAAATAGGATCATCTATGTCTAAGTTATTGACAGTTGTATATTTTTATAGTATAAGGTAAATCAGGTAATTCCACATTAAAATAATTTAAAACATTTTTAATTTCTTTAATAGATAAAGGATGAACTAATAAACGATAATCTGGATCGTTAAGTACTTTTAATAATTGTTGAAGTTCTTTATCAACTATCTTGTTATCTTCTCTATATATTATTATATTAGTATCTAATAGAACACTAGTAATCATATAATTATTATACTCTTTAATTATATATAAACATTATTAATATAATCATACAACCTAAAACTCTTTTAAATTAAATATTAGTCAATGTTTACAAAGAACAAGTTTCTTTAGAGTTCATATTTTCTAGCAAATGTGATTCGATGCTCTTATTTCTTTTCTTCTTCATTTTTCAAGTGAAATCTTATTCTCAATTTAATTTAAATATTAATTGAACGAAAATAATTGTGCAATAGCCTCTTTAAATTAATAATATATTAAAAAATTTAACTATAGAAAATTTAAATATCTAAATATTATCATTTAATAGATTATAAGTTTGGATAAAAAATTTCAATGTTTTATCTAAAGCTTCAAAACCGTATTTATCATTTTTAACATCTTCCACACTATCTTGAGACCAGAAACAAGGACCTAAATTTGCCCCAAACATTCCTCCACCTATGGGAATAATTCCATTTAATATATAAAAAGTATTTATTTCTTGAATAGCTAATTCTTGACCACCAACTCTGTCTCCTCCCACTGCAATCGACATTCCAACTTTACCTCTTAAGATATTTATATCAATTGCATACAAGGATCTACATCTATCAATAACAGCTTTTAACTGAGCTGTAATTCCTCCATTATGAATTGGAGATGCCATTATCATTCCATCAGAATTTTTAATTGAATCATAAATTTCAAACATGTCATCTTTTTGAATACATACTTTATTCTCTAAACAATAATTACAATGTAAGCAAGGAGCTATTTTTTTACCACTAACAGAGAAATATTTCACCTGAAAACCTTTTTTTTCAAGTTCTCCTAAAGCATATTTTAAAACATACTCTGTTGATTGTTTTCGGGGACTTCCACAAATTCCTAAAATCATTGATTAACACCTACTTAACTGAAGATTATAAATAGAATTAGCTATTAAATTTTTAAAGCCTTGAATATAATTCTTAAATATAATATTTATTAATTTTTCTAATTTTTGAGTCAAATGAAAAAATATTAAGGTTAAATATAATTTTTATAATAAATGTTATTTCTTCCAGAAAAGCTTAGAAAAAATATTCTTATCTTCCCAAAGTACATTTGATAGAGAGCTTAGAATAGGAAACCCCATAAATAAAATTATTGAAGCTTCAGGTATTTTAATATAGCTATTACAACTAAAACCAATACTATAAACGCCATAATTATTAAATTAAGTATGGACTTCTCATTATCATTTTCTTCATGATGTTTCTCATACAAATCATGTAACTTCTTTTTATTCACAGCAGATTTTGCTAAGAGAATAAATGTAGAATTAACAAATAAAAACAGAATATCATAGGAGAAAACTGGAACCAATTCCTCTGGATTTTCAAGAACCCATTTAGTAAAAACAGGTATCAAACTCAGGAAAAATAAGAATAAATAATTTTTCCATATTATATTGCTATTCACCTTTTCCAGAGAATTCATAAGAAAGTTATGCTTACTCCAAAATGATCCAACAATAACAAAACTTGCAAAAAAAAACAAAAATAGACTGTAAAAGAGATAAAATATCATTAAATTCAAATGTATTGGTTAAAGGGATTTCCAACACCATAATTGTGATTATGATTGCCATAACACCATCTGAAAAACCATCCAACCTATCATTAGAGTATGCCATTCAACCATTTCCTTAAATTACACTTTGCCAATAAAACAACACCAAGAATTATATGATTAAGTATATATTAAAAAATATTATTAAAAGTATATTAATTAAAAATTAAATTTATATACATGTTCATTATTATATTATGAAATAATTTAAATTAAAACTAGAAATCAATAATGATAATGAGATAAGCCATTCTCCAAATTATTATCTACTAAGTAAATACTTATTTTATTCTTCTGAATATATAATGTTAACTATTGATTTAATTATTTTTATAACAAGGGGTCTGATTTATTTGAAAAAATAAGAGCTTACGGTTCTTATTTCACAAGTTTTAATATATAAAGCTATTGTTAATTTAAAAGTACAAGAGAATTTAGCCTTAATTTCTGATATTTTTCTGAAAAAATTCTTAATTCTGATTTAAAACAATTATTATTCAGTTAATTTTTTATATGATTTTGATTTTTCTTAATTCTCAGGAAAAGTCCTTATTTTGAATATAAAGAATTTTTATCAAATTAAATTTTATTTAATTATTATTTTCACTAAATTTCATTTATTACTAAAATAAACTTTTTAAATTTTAGAATTTTGACTTAAAAGTTTATATGGATTGTACTTTTATAAGACAACTTTTTATTGAGCTTAATATATGCAAAATAA
>JAITGU010000166.1 GCA_031280375.1 Candidatus Methanovirga procula
GGAGACGGAGTCTCCGTTTTTAAAAGTTTCTTCTAAATAGTAAAAAATTGAAGTTTTTTAAATTTATAAAAGTTTTGATGAAACTTTTGTTTTGAACGAAGTGAAAAACATAGGAGACGAAGTCTCCGTTGTTGTCGAAGACAACTTAGAAACCGAAGGTTTCGTTTATTTCTGAAAGAAATTTAATGAAATTTTTATAATTTCATGTTTTAAAAGGTTCTTCTAAATTTTAAAAATTTAAGTTAATATTTTTATAATTTAAAAGATTTAAAGAATTAATAACACAAGTTTTTAATAAAACTTATTAAATTGACAGCATTGATATATTAATAATTTAATTTGCAAAAATAATAATCATAATATAATCTGAACTATAAATATTCTTATTTTTAATCACGAGTAATCATATTCAATATTTTAAAAAAAATAAAAATATTAATATAATTAAATTTAATCAATTATATTAAATCAGACTATATCAATGCTCAAATTATATCGATAATTCAGTTTACAAGAAGTTACAGTCTAATTATAATATGATATATTTTATTTATTTTTTTTTGATTTACTAAGATATTTAGAAACAAAAAAACAAATAATAAATAGTACTGCGATTGGCAACCATTGACTTAAAAATTCTGACATATTTTAGCCTCCAATATTCTGTGTTGTTTTAAATTCTAATTTTCGTATTCCTTCACTGATTAAAGTGTTTTTAAATTTATTAGGATAACTTTTAATAATTAAACATTAATTACCTATATTTTAATTAAAATTGATATTATTTGATGACTTATAATTTAGGCACTATTATGTGTTCTATATTAATTTTTTTTATTAATAATAGGATAGCACTGTAAAAAATCATTATTATAATGAATACTATAATTATTGTATGATAACTAACTATGTTTCCAGAGCTTAAAATATCTAACAACTTAGATGGGTCTCTAAATAAGAATATGAAACTGAATATGATGGATATATTTAGTATTTCAGTTAATCTTGTATAGTTAAGCCTTAGAATAATGTAAGATAAAAATGCTGAATATAATATTCCAATTAGGGGAACAATGAATATTGTCACCCAAACTTCAGTTGGAAATGAAATAAAACTACCTAATCTTAATCCTAAGGTTAAATATAATGTTAGAATTGATGTTATAGCCATCAAATAAGTTAGTACAGCTATGGTAATTAATTTAGAAATAGCTATTTCAAAAAGAGTCAGTGGTGTTGTTAACATTGCTTCAAGTGTTTTAACTAACTTTTCATTGACAAATATCTCATTTAATATGGATATATTTGATATAAGAATGTTAAATAATGGCAATATTATAAATAAAAGTTCTAAGATTGAAATATTCAATGAATTAGACTGATTAATGTTTGATAGTCCAAAAGATAAGAGAACTATTATGATCAAATTCAATACTAAAGATAAAAGATATTTTTTACTTTTAACTGATGAATTCAATTCTTTCATTAACAAGGTTTTAATAGCTGTATTCATTTACTGCCTCCATTTATGTTAAAATAGCTTTCTTCTAATTTTGCTTCATTTTTATAGATATTTTGGATATTATACTCCAAATAATCCTCAAGATTTAAGTTTTCACTATTTTTGATCGTTATTAATGTACCGTTTCTTTTGGCATTGAATTTTTCTTCCAATGAAAGTAAAAGTTTTTCGGCTTCTTCAATTGTACTTAGATTAATGGAAAGCTCATTTATACTGTAATTATTAATGAATTCATTTAAACTTCCTTTATAAATTATCTCTCCTTGTTTAATTATTGCTAAGTGAGAACAAATCTTTTGAACTTCATCTAAATCATGAGATGAGAAAAAAATGGTTTTACCCTCATATGAAAGTTTTTTAATTATTTTCCTTATTAATTGTCTGGATTCTGGGTCAACACCTAATGTTGGTTCATCGAATACTATTAATTCAGGATTAGCTATTAATGATCGTGCAAGACCTAATCTTTTCTTCATTCCATACGAATATTTCAAAACTTTAATATCAGCCCATTTATTCAATTGAAAAAGATTCAATAGTTTTTCTGATTTTAAAATAGTTTTCTGTTTATCAAGACCATATAATCCTCCCCATAGTTTCAAATTTTCCATACCAGTTAATCCATCTATTAATCCATTAAATTCTAATAAAGATCCTATTTTTGATTTCACTTTTTTATTAAATGGATTTTCACCAAATAAATTTAATTCACCAGAAGAAGGTTTCATTAAACCTAAAATCAACTTAATTGTGCTTGTTTTACCTGAACCATTCTCACCTAAAAAACCAAAGACTTCACCTTTTCTCACTTCAAAAGAAACATTTTTCAAAGCTTTAAAGTCCTGATAAGTTTTGTCTACATTACTAAAGCTGATTATTGTCTCTTTATCGAAAGATTCATTATCTTTACTTACCATTTTATGGAACCTCCAATCATTAATTAGTTAATCTCTAAAATCCCATTTAAATTAAGACTACTTCCCCAAAGACAGTTTTCACCTAATTCATTGTATTTTAAAAATAGCTTTAGCTAAACAAGGCATACAAAACATTAAATACTCACAATCCCTGCAAGTGTTCTTATCTGGAGTTGGAATATTAGCTATTGTGGCTCCAAGGTTCTTAGCAAAAATATCTGATAACTTCTCTTTGTAGATGTTACCCCAATTAATTATTTTTTCATCACTCATACCACATAACTTCATATCTCCATTTGGAGTAATTGTTAAGGATCTTGAGCCAACACCACAATTACCTCTCTTAGATAGATTATAGACAGGATGATGTTCTGGCATCTTAAAAATGAAATCAGCAAAAACATTTTTAACCTTTTCCATTTCTTTTAAAAATAGTTCCATATCTTCCTGTTTTAAAATTAATTCTGGAAATTTCTCTACTCTACCCATTGGAGTAACAGGACTAATACCAATTGTGTACATTCCTAAATTGTAATTATGCTCTAATGGTTTAAATGGAACACCTAAAGAACTTGCTAACTCCACGGTCTTAAAAATATTCTTAATATTAAAAGGAGTCACCATCATAACAGCCCGTAAATGAAATCCTCTATCAGCTATTTGCTTTATAATTTCTTTACTTCTTTTAAATGCTCCTTCATATCCACAAAACCAATCCATGTATTCTTCATCATCACTATGTAAACCAACTTGGAAAACTAACTTATCCTTATATTCTTTAACATCATCTAACAGCTTTTCAGATATTAAAGAGCCATTGGTAATAACAGCAACAATATCAAAGGTTTCCAATGAAAACTTTAAGATTTTCTCAAAGTCAGGATGAGATAAAGCTTCGCCACCAGTTAATTCAAGTATGGCAACACCATTTTTTCTAAACTCCAGTAAAATATCTAATAGTTCATCAGTCTTTGCATAACTATCATTTTTAGAATCACTTTCTCTATAACAATGTTTACAAGTATAGTTACAGTGGTCTGTTAATTCAATACTTAAATGAACAGGAGTTTGTATCTCAGGATTTATCCAATATTTATCATCAACAGGTTTTTTAACATCAGATATTTTAATAAAATCCTGAGAAGCAATATAATCTATTATTATTTTGTTAATTTCATCTAAATCTTCATTGTAGATTGATGCAAGGTCTTTAGATATTTTATCTATGTTTTCTCTTCCATTGCACCTTATTACAATTTTTGATCCGTCTTTATTCAATTGATAATATTTATTGTCTTTTTTCGAATAAATGTAGGGTATGGGACCAGGTCGAAAATAAAAATCTTCTTTTATATATGGGTAACTGTTATTCATTGATCATCTCCTCCATATCTTCACTTCTTAAATTTAATTAAAATACATAATTTTCATTCTAAACTTATTATTTTTATAAAAACAAGTTTATAATAATTAATTTAATAAAATAGTATAAATGGTAATATTAATTGTTATTTAAATATTAAAATATTATTTTTTTACTTATTCATTAAATTATAATAATTTTTATTTAAAATAGATTATTATAAAAGAGTAAATTATAATTTAAAACTTTTTTAAGTTAAAAATTTATTTATTCTTTAAAAACTATAATGGAGTAAATATTATTATAAACTCCAAAATAGGACTTATACTAATATATTCATAGCATCTTCTATGGCATAGCTATTAATATTTAATAGCCAATGGTACCAGTTAATACTACTGCAAATAAAGCATCACTTTCTGGAGTGCAGGCAGCACAACCTACACAACCGATACAGGAATCACAACCAGCTTCAATAGTTTCAGTTCTTGGATCCATTTTCTCACCTCATTTTACTTTAATAATTAATACTAAGTGTATATTATTTGATAGAATGTTTTTCACTAAATAAAGTAATAGCTGTTTGAAGTTTAATCAATAAAAAGCATTGATACTTTGGTTTTCATCATTCATATAACATAATTCCTGATAAGAACAGCTTCCACACTTCTTTGAATCAAACTTAGTTTCTGAAATAATATCTCCATCAATAATTTCTTTCATTTCATGTAAAACCTTAAAAAGACCTTTTCTTAATTTTGAATCCATAATAACAGGTCGCCTCTCACAGATTTTTGAATAATCAATGAAACCTACGAATACTTCACTATCAAACTCTTGTTCTATTAAAATTGCATTTGCCACTAATTCAATAGCATCAGAATCCCACACTCCAGCAATAGGGGGGTTAAATACTTTAATATTTATTGGATAATAGCGACCATCAACAATTTCAATCTTATCACAAGATCCAATAATCTCCAAATTTAAATCTCTCATTAAATAATTATACATTGAAGTTGGGAAAAACATTTCAGCTATTTTATGACCATCACTTTCAAGTGATTGCATGGCTTTTAAGGATTTTAAACTTAAAATATCAATTTTAAAACATACTTCATTTACTATATCCATTTTAATTCTATCTATTTCTTCTTGAAGAATATTATAATCCTCTTTTAAGATATTTAAAGAAGATTCTAAAACCTCTTTGATGGTTCTTTTCAAATTATTTTTAATATCATCAAGACTCATTTCAGCTTTTAAACCTCTTATATTTCTTTGAATCAGATCATAGACATCAATTCTCAGTCGTTTCATTCTTTTACTTAAGAAAACATTTTCTTCATCACGATCACCCAAACTATGTCTCAAATAAAATTTATGTGGGCAGAACATATATTCTCTTATTGAAGAAATGCTTATCATTTGCTTCCTCCATTATAGTATATTAATGTAGTAATATTTTTCTCTAATCATACATGCTTAGTTTTTAGAAATCAATTTTTTTTAGTAAACTGATAATTTGTATTACTACAAACACCATATTTATTATAAGGAGCATATAAAAAAGACTTATAAAAAAATTAATTTCGCAGATGTTTTGAAAAATCCTTGTTAAGATGAAAATATTAAGTTGATTCATAACAAATGAGAGTTTCTATTAACCTATAAAAAACGAAGACTTTGTCTTCTAATTTTCTTTCAGAAAAAATAGCATATTTTGATAAGATTTATAAATATATGAAACTCCATATTAACCTAATGTGGTAGTAAGTATATAAAGGTGTCGGTCACATCTAAGGTGTCGATTATTCACACCCCCCCCCCCCCTCTGGTTTTAATTAAAATATTAAAGGATTTTTACAGGTTGATATGTATAAGTGATAATTATGAACAATGCAATTAATCTTATCAGCAACAAATGTATGAAGTATGTTAAAAAACATGGTGATAAATATGAATGAATATTGATCAAATAGTAGATTGGGAAATTTTCCGCTCAATACTAAATGCAAGCTTACAAAAATAAGACACAGAAAGGTGGAAGACCTGAAATCGATGTTTATAGTCAATGTTTAAAGCCTTAATAATCCAAAATATTTATATTTTCACAATTGTTAAACGGGATGACATTAATTAGTGCTTCAATCATCTGTTTATAACATGGGATTATTTTAACTATCTCTTTATCATAGTTAGGAGCAATTCCACGAAACCTCTCTTTAGCATCCAAAGTTTACACACTCCATATAATTTCATAAAAGTCAGTTACGACTTATAAAATTAATCGTTACCAAGGAGTGGTACTATCATGGCCAAACTCAACTTTACCACTCGCTTTATACTCTATACCAATTAATATTAATTGTATACTATATTGCATATTATCACCTGTCATATTGCGAGTATGATTATTTCCAAGATGTGTATAACTCAGCCAAGTAGATTTTTGTAGGTCTACTTGAAAAGTTATGTTTTGGAATGGTTCTGCAATATGTGTCATATTTGCAAAAGTAATATATTTAACTTCATTATCATTATTCAATACCAAAACATCCCATGCAGGATGACGATAATCTATATGACAAGTAGCTGAAACACCATTTAACGAAACACATAAAACTATTAATACAAAACAAGCGGCTAATACTTTTAAAATTCATTTTATCTACCTCATTTATCAAAGTTGTCTGAAATCATTTGGAAAATTGTTATCAATGTAACTATTAGTGTCGGACTTATCAACGAAAATAAAAACTCTTAAAAAGAAATAATATGTATAAACTAAATACAGAACTAAAAAAAGAATAAAAAAAAAGATGAACCAGTAAAACTATGATTAATTATAACCTAAAAACCTTCATATGTTGAACCCCATACACCACCAAGAGAAGTAATTCCAATTACCCAACCCCAACGAGGAAGAACAGCAGGTCTAGAAGTATTAGAAACAGGCTGACCACAATCATATATCTTATATGTGTCATTAGGAGAAATATCAACTGTTACATACCTCAATATTCTATTTGTAATAGATACATTAACACCATTACTAAACAAAACATAAGCATCCGTCATTTCTGTATTTCCCACACCAATAGTTCTATTTTCAGCATAACTACAACTAACTAAACTCAAAAAAATAATTAGTAGTAGTATATATTTTGTATTCATTATAAGCACCTCTTTTTAATATTGTATATTTTTTATGAAATTGAAATTTACAATTTCACAACATATATTACACATTTTATAATATATAAACATTTAACTAATTTAACCATCTGAAATCTTTTGGAGTATTATCACTCAAGTGATTAACATTCTCATCAGTGAACATATATCTAATATCTAAACAACTCGCTATACCACCTCCTTCAAGTCCATAAAGTTCATTTTTCGCAATATTATAATGGATTAATGTTCCATTAAAGAAAGGTCTTCCATTTAAATCATAAATACCGCCACCATCATCTTCTGCTCTATTATAATATATGGATGTTCTTTTATTTTTCATATTTGGAGTATCTAAACTAATAACTTTTAAATCACCAGTATTAGCATTATAAATACCACCACCATTATAAGCAGTATTATATCTTAAATTAGAAGCTCCTATTGCACAAAAACCATAGTAATATCCTTTTTTACCGTTTTTAATACCACCTCCATTAGTTGCATTATTATAACTAACCTCACATACAGTAACCAGTCCAGTACCATAAACAATACTCATTCCTCCTCCATCACTCGCACTATTAAAAGTTATATTACAATCTAAAAAGTCTGCAACACTTTCATTAATATTAACACCTCCACCATCACTCGCATCATTGTTACTAATATTACACTGAGTAAAGTTTCCCATGCCTTTATTCACATAGACACCACCACCATTAAGTTCTGCATGATTATTAGTAATGTTACAATTGAAAATCGGAGGATGATTATTTTGTCCTGAATGTAATCCACCACCACTACTCGCACGATTACCCGTGAAATTACAGTCACTAATATAACATCTTGTATTGGTATTAGTTATACTTATCCCACCACCTCTATTTGATGCACGATTATTTGTGAAACTACAATTAACTATATGATTAGTTCCTCCACCTGTTATAAAAACTCCTCCACCATCACCATTACTGGCTGTGCTTGAATCAATAACACAATCATATAAATTCAAATCACTACCATTATTGAATATCGCCCCACCACTTGTCATTGAACCTCCATCTGTCAATTTAAGATCTTTTATAGTAACATTAACTTTAACATTAGGATCCATATTAAATATTTGATATCCATGACCATACACAGCCTTTTTACCATTTTCACTTTTTATTGTAACATTTTTAGAAACACTAACTGTATCATCCCATATATGAAGATCAGATAAAACATTTATTTTTCCACCATCATTAACAAGTTCCATAGCTCTTTTTAATGTTCGAACAGGATCATTCATTGTTGTACCAGAATTATCATCATCACCATCTGCATTAACATAAACCTCTCCATTGCCAACCTCTCCATTGCCTTTAACATTAAAAGTCTTAGTTACTACATCACTACTACCATTAAGATAAGCAGTTACAGTATACTCACCAGCACTTACTGGAGTATAAAATAAATTAAAACTTCGAAAAACAAATAAAAATCTAAGATTGATTCTGAAAGTTTCCATAGTATTTTTTTGTCTGTTTGTAATATTTATAATAACAGTTCTATCCCTAAAAGGAAAAGTAATAACTCTACCTCTAATATGAACAGTATTGTTAACAGTAGTATTAGGAATATCATATAATCTAAGATCAGATATAGTAAAACCAGAGGTATTGAAAGAATTCTTATACAACACATGAGTTATTTTCTCATCTATATCATGGATATAGTACTCTCTTGCTGATACACAACCAACCATTAAAAACATACATATAAACAAACAAATTTTCAAATTATTATTTTTCATAAAAAATGTACCTCCTATTTATTACTCAAATAATTTTTATGGGGATATAATTCTTTCCCTGCAAAAAAGGGTTAAAATTAGGATTATTGAATAATCCTAAATTATAACTGGAATAAAGACTATTTCCTTCTATGGTGATTAAAGTCGTTCCTGACGATCCATAATATTTATAACAATCAATAAAAGCACCAGCAATGGTCTCTTTCTGCCAAACTTTATCTGATTTAATAGTATATAAGCAACTTCCAATACCATCATCATTAAACCTAATAGTTTTAGACTCTTCTGGATAAATTCCTTCTCTAATACCAACATTATAATCTCCAGAATCAATTGGCTGACCATTAAGTCTCAATACCTTGAATGTTAAGTTAATATTATCACCAGGATTACAACTATCAGGATAGGAAGAAATAGTTGTTAATGTACTATCTTTTCCCCAATTAACTGTAGTACTCCAACTCGAAGCACCGTAATAATATTTATTTGCTCCAATATCTTTGTATTTATATTTATTGAATTTAACTGTAAAAGGATAGCTAATTTTTGAACTATTTATAATGTAATTTTTAATTGTGTTACCATTACCATCAAAGTGTAATGTTTCAGTTTCACCATCAATAATTACAGGATAGTCACCACTCGGAATATTTTCACCATTAACTTTAACATTAATCTTAATAGGAATAGTATCACCAATACTACCCATGGTAGGCATATCTACTGTTGTTGTAGTATCCTCATAGCTACTTTTTTCAAAGGAAAGCCACACGATAAATCCAGACAAAACACCTAAAATCACCGAACGAATAATATTGGTTAAGTATGGATGATTTCTTGCAAATCTTATTAAACAACATTCAGGATTATCTTCTATTGCTTCTGTTCCTGCTGCAATTAATGGGGTTGCATCCAACACAGGAGGAGTGTCTTCATCTAACATTCGACTCATGTCACGGTTGTATTTTATATTTATATCTCCTTTTGCTGTGAAAAACATTGAATCATCAGCACTCGCATTATCCATATCAAGACATTTTATATAATGCTTCTTGTCATTATTATAATAAATTTTGCAGTACCCATTCTTATTGTAGTTATTAATATCTTCCTGTGACGGACAAACCAAACCTTGTCTAAGATATTTACCTTTGGTATGTGAAGAATCTAACTGAAATAAAAGCAAGTTAGTATATATTATATTACTATTTATCTTATCCCAGTCAAACTCAAACGAATTATTAGTTAAATTACATCCTTGGAAAGCAGCAAGTATAGTGTTCGTATCTCCATCAAATGTATTATTAACAAAAGAGGAATTAGAAATGTTCAATTTGGAAGATAAACTACAAATTGCACTGCCATTAGCTGCATGATTTTTAATAAATGTAGAATTAAAAATAATTAATTTCGTATCCAATGAAGAACGAGGATCATTAAATGAGATACCCAAATTATTACCCATATTTAATTTATCAGAAGTTAAAGTTGATGATAGAGATTTACTATAATTATAGTCTTCGTTACTGGATATTGCTCCACCACCAAAACCATCTGCAACATTATTCTCAAAAACACAGTTATTGATAAATAAATTTGATTTATTATTTGCAATACCAGCACCGTCATCTGCAGAATAACCATTTTTAAAGCTTAAATAGTTAAGATTAACATTAAGATCTGGATTGATTAACATTATTCTATTCTTATAATTACCATTTAAAACAGCCATGCCTATTTTATCACTATTAATAGTCACATTTTTATTAATGATAATTGGTTCATTTAAATTAAAATCACTTAAGAGATGAATAGTGCCTTTATCTTCAACCCTATATAGTGCAGTATCGATGTTTTTAATTGGTTTATCTTTAGTCCCAAAATTATCATCATCACCATTAACCTGATCTACATAAACATCTTTCTCTTTGAAGGGTATACGATAATCATAAACATAATTATCCACCACTATTTTAACATTTTCACCTGGATTAAAAGCAAATTCGTGATTAATGCTTGCATCAAAAGTCTGATTCAACTTATCATTAACATACACACAGCCATCAAAAGCAGGTATTTTACCATTAAGATTAGAACTATCATTTAACTTCAATTTATAATTAAGAACAAAATTATTTTTATCAAAGCCTGGCTCAACACTAACAACATAATTATTCTTCGGAATCCTGTTTGACTTATTACCTACTGTATTATCACCCCACCAATTAGCATCAACATTATTATATTCGCTTCCAAGGGAGTATAAAGTAAGATCTCTACTATTGTTGAAAATTCTATTATTATTTATGAAATTAGAACTCTGTGAAGAAAATATGGATACAGCACCCCAACCAGTATCACATTTATTGTTGGTTATAGTGCAACCAGTAACATTATTACCGTTAATTGACCAAAAAGGATCTGTATCATCACCTATAAATATTCCAGGAACAAATCCACCATTATTACTAATAAGACAATTTTTAACAATATTATCATAACCAATTATATGGACTACCCCATAATCTACTTTGTTATTAGTAAAAATACAATCACTAACAATATTATTTGATCCAAATGTCATAATAACACAATCATTGGCATTATTATAGAATTTACAATTAGTAATATTATTAAATCCACTACCACCAAATGAGTTTGAAATAGAGATCGCACCTCGTTTAGTGTAAACATCATGTATAGTACAATTATTAACAACAACATTTTGACAATTCCTTATACTTATTGGTGTAGTGAGATAATACTTTGATCTTACACCCGTAATTTTTAAACCATTTAGTTCTACTCCATCAGCCGTGATAATAAACCCATCCACATTCTTATAATAATCTGTGGTATCTGAAAAATTTACTATTGTAATGATAGGATGTGCATTGGGTGCTGCTCTTATCACTAACTTTTTATTAACTTTAATATCTGAATAATAATATAATCCATCATAATAATCAGAATCTGGTTCATTACCAGTTAATTCTATAATATCACCATCGTTAGCATTGTCTATAACTTCTTGTATAGAATCATACGGTGTAATAGTATGAATTTTACTATTCGCATTCAAATGTCCTATATTACTACTACTATTTGATATATTACCAGTAGATATATTATCAATAGCATTTAATGGCAATATACTTAAACTTAAAATAAAGATTATAAATAATCCAAACAATTTTCCAAACTTCATAACATCTTCTCATTCATTAATTCTATTTTTAAAAATGAGTTTCTATTAATATTATGATAAAAATATATTAATATTGAAACTTTCATATTAATCCTAATGTGTGGTGGTAGTATATAAAGGTTGTGATAATAAATTACTTATCATAGAATAATATGAAACTCACTATATTAGTCCTAATGTAGTAGTAATATATAAAGGTGTCGATTACTCACACCCCACACTGTGGTTTTAATTTAAGTATTATATAACTTTCACACATTAATATTGTACAAATGATAAAATTATGAACAACAAATATTAATCAGCGGAAAATGTACGAATATGATGTTAAAAAACACATCGACAAATTAAATGAATATTGACCATAATAATAGATTGGGAAATACTTCCGTCCCATACCCATCCACAACCTTACAAAAATAAGACACAAAAAAAGGATGGCATGACCTGAAAACTTGATGTTTATTAATAAATGTTCAAAACCCTAATAATCCAAAAAGACTTTCCCGTTTGTTTCGAATGAAATGAAAAACTTAGAGAAATCTTCAATTTCTCGTTTTAAAAAAAATTGAATTCACAGCATTTAACTATAATCCAACTACCAAAGTACTCTTAAAAAAAATCTGCTCTGTTTAACGATACCTATGAAAAAATTCCTAAAAATAGTAGTAAAATTAGCCTTAAAAAGACAAAAATATGCGAATTTTCCCATAAAAAAAAATAAAATAACAAAACATCATATATAGTGTTTTGCGAAATTAATTATCTTGAATTTCAAGTTAAAAATATAATTCGACTAATTTTTTTAAGTTAATTAAAATTCTTAAATTTCATTTTTAAATTTTAAAATTAGATTATTTTTTATAAATAATATTATTAAAATTAATTTAATAAAATAAACTTATAATTAATTATATATTTTAAGACTAAATTAATGATTTTTTTATCATAATAAAATACAAAAAGTTAATTGAAAAATAGTTGAAAATGAAAAAATAAATTCGCAATTTACTAAAATAAAGGTTAGCCAAGTTTATAGAAACTCTCATTATCTATAAATCAATGAATAAAATTCAAAGACATTGTAAAACATTTACTTCACAGTAACACATTTAGCTAAATTTCTTGGTTTATCAGGATCTAAACCTTTATAAATACTGATATAATAAGATAAAAGTTGTAAAGGAACTATATAAACCAAAGGAGAAAGTAATTCATCCACTTGATTGTCAACCTTGAAGATATCATTAACATTAATATTTTCCCCATTTTTATAAGAGGTAATAGCTATTATTTGAGCTCCACGAGACTTAACCTCCTCCATATTGTTTACAGTATCATTATAACTATTTATAGAAATGGAATTAGAATTCTCACTCGGTGCTAAAACTACCACAACAACATCTTCATCAATAAGTGCCAAAGGACCGTGTTTTAATTCTCCTGAAGGATAACCTTCAGCATGAATATATGTAATCTCTTTTAATTTTAAAGCTCCTTCTAACGCTGTTGGATATATAAAACCTCTTCCTAAGAAAAAGAACACAGAAGCAGATTTATATTTTTTTGCTATTTCTTTAATCTGATCTTCATCTAACATTAACTGATTAATATAGTCAGGAACCTTTTCAATTTGAGAAACCATATTTTCATGGAATACATTACTCCTGTTTTTGGATAAATAAATAGCCAACAAATATATTGAAACAAGTTGACTTAAATATGTTTTAGTTGCGGCAACAGCTATTTCAGGTCCTGCTTTTGTATAAATAATGTGATCAGCTTCTCGAGTAATAGAACTTCCCAAAACATTAACAATAGCTAAAGTTTTAGAATGATTTTTAGCCATTTTAATAGCTGATAGAGTATCAGCAGTTTCACCAGACTGAGAAACAAAAATAGCTAACATATCCTCATCTAAAACATTGTTGAAGTATTTAAACTCTGAAGAGTAAATAACATCAGTTGGAATATTTAAAAAAGATTCAAATATGTATTTTCCAGTTAAAGCACCGTGATAAGAAGTTCCACAAGCAACAAAACATATCCTCTTAATATTTCCTAATTCAGACACAATATTCTCAATATCTTTTCCTCCAGCCAATGTATCTGATACAACAACACTTTGTTCATTGATTTCTTTCAACATGAAATGGTCATAACCTTCTTTTTGAGCCATTTCTTCATCCCAATCAATTGTTTCAACCTTTTTATTTAAGATGTTCCCATTTAAATCTTTTATAGTTACATTATCACTATTCATAATCACTAATTCATTATCCTCTGGAAAAATTACTCTCTTGGTGTGTTTTAAAAATGCAGGAACATCCGATGCAATAAAATTGCCATTCTTTCCTAAACCAACGACCAAAGGACTTTCGTGTCTAATAGCTATTAACTCATTAGGAGAATTAACTGAAATTGCACCTATTGCATTAGAACCTTTAATTAACTTAAATGTTTCTAATACCGCATTTTGAAAATTAAAACCCTCACTGATAAATTTTTCAATAAGATGAGCTATTACCTCTGAATCAGTTTTAGATTTAAAAATATGGCCTTCTTCAATTAATTCTTTTTTAAGTTCTTCGTGATTTTCGATTATTCCATTATGAACAATAGCTATTGTATTGTTATTATCTGTATGAGGATGCGAGTTAGTTTTATTCGGATGTCCGTGAGTTGCCCATCTTACATGTGCAACACCAGCAGATCCAGCCATGTCTACAAAGTGAATCTCTCTGTCAACTTCATCAATTTTTCCACTATCTTTTCTAAGTTCAATCTTTCCATTGTTTATTGTAGCTATTCCGACTGAATCATAGCCTCTATATTCTAATTTTTTAACAGCATCAAGTAAAATTGAAGATGCTTTTTCATCTTTGCTAATGTAACCAACTATACCACACATTATAAAAACCTATAAATAAAATAACTTAAAAATGATCTATAAACTTAAACCAATACCCATCTAATTAAACTCATATTTTATACTTTTAGATTTATTTTATATTTTCTAAATTAAAAAAATATAGTTTTATTAACAGTTTTAAAATATTATTAAAGTTTGAAATATTCTATTCAACTATACTACTATCTTTTATTACAGTATTAAAATAAAATGCAATAACATATAAACTTTATATAAAAACCATGCTATGGTGCTAAGTTACAGTTATTCTATCAAGAATTATTTTATCATATTTAATAAATAAAGAGTTAGATATCGAATAAAAAATTTTGAACTTTTCTTTAATCCAATCCCAATTAAGGATACACAAAAATATTATGGAACAACACACCAACAACAAAACTAAAATTATTCAACGCATAAAAGCTAAAGGAAGATCACCACCCGTAGGACTATTATCTATTGGTACAAATACTGGATATGGTAAGGATCTCTTTACCATACTCTCTAATCAAATCATTATTCACACTGAATTTATCCTAATATCTTCATTCCAACTCTAATAACTCTTTACGATATTCTGATTCATCCATCACCCACCAACTCCAAATATGTTTTTTAATATATCCCAATGATCCAGCAACAACAATATGACACAAATCTTTAAACATTTAATTTTTTGTGATAATTCAACCATATAAATATTTTTGTTCAATAAAATTAATATTATGACAATTTTGTAAAAATAAATATATAAGTTTTACTATTATAGATTATTAATTATTTTACTATATCATTAAATAATATAATATTTAGTAAGTATTATTTATTAAAATATAATTTTTTTAGAGTATAATTTATAGAATAAGTTATTAGAGTTAGATATAAGTTTTTAAATTACAATTTATTAGAATACAATTTATTAAAGTACATATTGATTAAATATCAAATAATCTAATAAATTTATGTAGCTATAATTAAAATAGATACAAAAATTAAAATGTCTAAAAAATCTAAATTAAAATAAAATTCAAAAAATTGTGATAAAATCAATGGTGATTCTGTGGAAAACATAGGAAACTTAATTTATGCAGGTAAAGCTAAAGATGTATACAGTTACAAAACTGATGACAATGTGATTATTAAATTTAGAGATGATATTACAGCTGGAGATGGTGAAAGAAAAGATACTTTTAAAGGAAAAGGAAAATGTAACAGCTTAATCTCATCTAAATTATTTGAAATCTTAGAAGAAAATGATATAAATACTCAATATATAAAACTCTTAGAATCAGGAAGTATGCTATCTAAAAAACTTAATATGATTCCATTGGAAGTGATATTAAGAAATATTGCTACTGGAAGTTTAACAAAGAGATTTCCCTTTAAAGAAAAACAAGACCTTAAACCTCCGATTATTCAGATGGATTTTAAAAATGATGAATTTCATGACCCTATGTTGAATGATGATATCATAATAACTTTAAAAATAGCTACAAAAGATGAACTTAGTGAAATCAGAGAAATAACATTGAAAATCAATGAAATATTAAGTGAGTTCTTAAAAACTAAAGGTATTATTTT
Organism: Candidatus Methanovirga procula; assembly: GCA_031280375.1. Taxonomy (GTDB): domain Archaea; phylum Methanobacteriota; class Methanobacteria; order Methanobacteriales; family Methanobacteriaceae; genus Methanovirga; species Methanovirga procula. Next base: position 16,484 of record JAITGU010000166.1, read on the forward strand.
AGTTGATTTTAAACTTGAATTTGGAAAAGATTTAAATGGAAATATTAGATTAGGTGATGAAATAAGTCCAGATACATGCAGGTTTTGGGATATAAATACCCTTGATACATTAGATAAAGATTTATTTAGAAAAGGGGAAGGAAATGTAATGGATGTTTATAAAAAAGTCTGTAATCTAATTGTAAATGAAGAAGACTTAAACAGATGGAAAATTAAATAAAAAATCTACTATTTACAATCATTCTATTGAACTTACTTGAATTAAAAATACCAATCTCAAGATGATAGTAGAGAATTTCTATTAACCTCAGGAAATTCTCTATGATACACTATAATTTTATTATCTTATAAATGTTTCGATTTTATTCTCATCTTATAGCCTATCTAATACATCCTCTAAAATTAATC
>JAITGU010000159.1 GCA_031280375.1 Candidatus Methanovirga procula
GTGTTATCATGATATTAATTGTTATCCTTTCTCCTATTTAAATATTATTTTCATATAACACTTTTGGATCTATTTTGCATCGGCATTAACATGCCACCCATTGAATTTTTTACACAGTCAAAATTTAATAAAAATATATAATGTTTAGATAAAATATTAATTAATTAATTTAATTTAAATATAATATAAACTAAATAATTTGAACTAAGTAATTTATATTAATAATTCAGATTATTAATTTACGGATTTGAATAAATATGGTGTAAAAATGGAATTTTTTGATGTTATTGAAAGTAGATATAGTGTTCGTGGATATAAAAAAGATAAAGTTGAAAAAGAAAAATTAGATAAAATTTTAAAGGCTGCTACAATAGCTCCAACTGGTGTTAATTATCAAGGATTTAAAGTCTTTGTAATTGACACGGAAAAAAATAAAGAGACATTAAAAAAGATTTATGCACAGGATTGGTTTGTTGAAGCTCCATTGGTTTTGTGTGTTGTTGCTGATAAATCAAAAATATGGACAAGACCATGGGATGCTAAAAATATAGCTGACATTGATGCAACAATAGTAATGGACCATATAATTCTTGCAGCTACAGACTTAGGTCTTGGGACATGTTATATTGCAGCATTTAAAAAATATGAAGCTATTAAATTCTTAGACTTGTCAGAAGAATATGAACCAATTTTATTCACACCCCTTGGTTATCCCAATGCAGATAGGGCTGATAGACCAAGGAAACCTATAAATGAGATAGTTGAATATATTTGAATATTTTTGTAATATATAAAACTGACAGATTATAATATCTTGGATTTAAGGTATTTGATTATATTGAGGGTCTCACCAGTAATTTGAGAACTATTTTTGTCTTGTGTTTTGATTGTAAACGAACTCAAAATCCTAGCTCCTCGTGCTTGAAATTTTTCTTCCATTCTTCTAATGGCTTTATTGCCCCCCATATTTTTCATTGTTGCAAAGAGAATAATATCTTTTCCCTTGAAATCATAAGTATCAATAGCTGTTACAATTGCAGGGCTAGGATTTGCTGTCCAGACTGGTGTTCCAACACAAATTAAATCATAATCTGTTAAATCCATTTCTTCTGGAAATATTTTTGTTTTTGATTCTCTAAATGCATCTATTGCTGATGTTATTCTTGATTTAAAACCGTTTCTTTCTTTGTAATCTTTGATTTTGGTTAAATCTCCAAATAATTGTGATGATAATGTTTTTGCCACGATTTCTGTGTTACCAGTTCTTGAATAATACATTATTAAAATTTTCATAATATCCTCTCTTGATTTTGTAATTATTTTTAAAAAATAATCAATATAATTAATTTTAAGTTAATAAATTCATTAAAACTAACAAACTCATTAAAAATTTTATTAGGTCTTTAACTTTTTGTTATAATTTGCTTAGAACGGCTTTTTCCATAATATTAATCGGAGCATCAATTCCTGTCCATATTTTTAGGCTTTCGGCACCTTGGTATATCAACATTTTAACACCTGAGATAGTTTTCGCATTGATAGTTTTCGCATCTTTAAGTAATTTTGTTTCAATGGGATTATAAATTAAGTCATATACTATTAAATCAGAGTGGAGAATGTTTCCATCGATTGGGGACTCATTAACATTGGGATATAATCCAACTGGTGTTGCATTGATTAAAATATCACAATCCTTAATCTCTTCTTTTATTGTGTTGTAGTTTCCATAGTTGAGGATTATATCTTTATTGAAATCTGAGACCATATTAAAGTCAATTGAATTATCTGATCTTTCTAATCTTTCTGAGTTTTCTAAGATGTTTGAGTTTGTATTTAAGTCATTCAATTTATTTTCAAGATCGTTGATTAAGAATTTAGCATTATTCGTGTTTTTATTTGTAATTAACAGCTCATCAATTCCAGAAATAGCTATCTGAAATCCAACCGCACGGGCTGCCCCACCAGCTCCAAAAATAATAATTTTTTTGTTTTTAAGCGAACTAAATTTTTCAAGAGGTTTGATAGCTCCAATACCATCTGTGTTATAACCAATTGTTTTCCCATTTTCGAACTTGATTGTGTTAACAGCTCCAATCATTTTAGCAATAGGATTAATTTCATCTATGAATTTCATGACATTTATTTTGTGTGGTATTGTCACATTCAATCCTTTTATGTTAAGACTTTTTGCTCCATTCATTGCATCAATTAAATTTTCTTTTCTTACATTAAAAGGAACATAAATACAATTTAAATTTAACTCCTTAAAGACTGCATTGTGCATAAATGTTGAGAGGCTATGACCAACAGGATCACCTATTAATCCAAATATCTTTCCATTACCTGTAATCATAATTCATTTCTCTTTGAATTTAATAATTTTGAAATTTTTAATAATTTTGAAATTCAACTTTTATATGATAAATTAAATTGTTTTAAATAAGTTTCTTTTTGTTTAATTGATCATTGAATTAAATAATTTTGATTTTCTTTTATTAATAATATGAGTTTTATTTATATGGTATGAATGATAATATATTTATTGGTTATTAACTTTTGTGATTTTTTTAATAATATAAATTTATTAATATGATAAAAAATTATTGAGAGTTTCTATAAACTTAATTTAAACATATATTGATATGATGTTTTGTTATTATTTTCATTTTTTCATTGGAAATTAGCATATTTTGGCTTTTTAAAGCTAATTTCACTGTTATTTAGGGTTTTTCCCTAATTTTTTCATAAGCTATATGCTAAGCGGAACAAATTTCTTTTAGTAATCTTGAATTATAGTTAATGCTGCACATTCAATTTTTTAAAAATTGATTAAAAATAGTTTCTCATTATTTTTTTTGATCAAACTTTTGTTGTCGAAGACAACTTAGGAACCGAAGGTCCCGTTTTTTTTAAAAGTTTGGCTTTTAACCCTTGAAGTGAGTTTTTTGATGGCCTGGATCTTGTTTAGGTAAGTATGCATCCTGACTCATACTCTCCTTCCAGACTCTAATCCATAATTATCTATTATTTCATTGAATAGAGACCATTCATCTATTACTCCAGATTTGGTTAATACTTTCTCTAAAGTAACCATTATTGTAAGCTTTATACAGGTATGGGTGACCATCCAAGGAATGTTTCGTTTAGGATACTCTACTCACGTGAGACTTCTTATCTCAATTCAGGATATCAGTATAAACCATTGCATTTTTTGGATTATTAGGGATTTAAACATGACTATAACCTCGATTTCAGGTCTTCTACCTTTCAGTGCCTTATTTTTGTAAGCTTGTATTAGTATTGAGCGGAAAATTTCCCAATCTACTATTTGATCAATGTCATTCAATTTATACACCGTGTTTTTTAACATATTTCGTGCATTTGTTGCTGATAAGATTAATTACATCGTTTAATATTATTTACATAATATAAACATTAGTAGAAGTTCCTAATACTCAAATTAAAACCAGGGGATGAGGAGGCGAATATCGATACATTTATCTTAATAAGATTCAGATGATTGCATTTGCTATTTTACAGAATGAAATGCCTCAGAATAGTGTGCAAAAAACTGAATAAATTCCTCAAGGATAGAGGTTAAAACCTATACAATTTGATTTAGTGTTGATGAACATTAATAAAAGTTGTATGAAAGTGGAAATGTATGGTGTATCACCACTCTAAAAAGATTTCCATACCCCGTTTTTAATATAAAGAGGTAGATAAAATGAATATGAAATTAGTAACAATAGGATTAATAATCCTTATGTGTTTAAGCATAGTTAGTAGTTGTTCAGCTACAGCAAATAATGTTGAAAAAGTATATTTAAATATAGAGGATTGTCATTGGAAACATGGTAATCCTATGGCTCATTGTGTGTTGAATGGGTTTGTTATCGGATACCATACTATAGAAGCTGTTGGAGAGGGGTTAAATAAAACAATTAAAGTAGTTAATCACGCTCGTGTATTAGATACTAATGAGGCATATGTTATTTTTAACCATAACTTTGATGGAAAAGATTCTGCTTCTGCACTTGATATAATTGCTTGTGAATTCCACAATTTACAATATGTATTTAGGATACCAAGAGATATACAGAATGTGGATTATATTCAACCATCTTTTACTTGTGGTAGTATGCAAACAAAAACTTTTAATACTGGATTTTTAGATAAGATGAAAGTATTTAATTCTCCTATATTTTCTTATACTGGTTTTTGTGGTGTTGAAAGAAAAATTGGACAAACTGTGTACCTCCCAATATCTATTGGTGCAAGACCAACAATGGATAATCATGGGTGCGGTATATTTATAAATGATAAATTATCTGTTCAATGGGTTCAATAATAATAATATTTTTTTTTTTGATAGTTATGGTTAGAGCAAATAAAACTCCTTTGGTTAATCCTTTCAATATTAGATATGATGAATAGAATCATAATGATCAGCTTTATACCTTGAAAACCTAAAAAAGGAATAAATTATGATGAAATGAAAATAATCAGCATATTTTATTACAATATAACCAACGACGAAAAATTCATTTTACTCTTTGACGCAATTTAACAGCCACACCTTTGTTTGTTTCTTCCATTTCTTTACCAGATAAGATAGATTTTCCAACAGCCACGACTTCATCATTTCTGACGATAACCACTTCATCTTTAGGAATAATACTGTGATCGGCTTTCTCAACACCAGGAGAAAGTAGGGTGTTTGTAGTTAAATCAAAATCAATTTCCACAATTTTAAGGGAGAAATCTTTCAATATTTCCCCACCTTTAAGAGTTAGGGAGTATAATCCTGTATCTGCATTTAAAAGTCCTATTTGTTTTTTGTTTAGTAAAATTTTTTCATGGTATCTGCCTTTTATAGAAACATCATCATGAATAAAATTGTAACCTTCTTCTCCAAATTGGTAAATAGCTATTGATCTTAGTTTATGTAATAACCTTTCTCTTCTTTCCAATTTTGGAAATTTTTTAAGTTCTTCTTTCAAGCTATAAATTGATTCAAATGATGTTGGTTTTCCATCTTTACAAGTGTATATACAATCCTCAAGATATTCTCTACAAACTTCTTCGTAACCACCAGATACATTTGCAACAACAATTTTATCTTTGGCATAGTATTTAAGAAGTTCGCCAGATATTTTTTTCTCTTCAAAACTCCAATTACCAGTAACTGGAACATCATAAGATTGTATTGGGAATGTTGTCTCTAATTCTCTTGGACAAATTCCGAAAGGAGATGTTAATATTAGTTCTTGATAGTGTTTGCTGTGTTTTCTAAATATTTGATGGGATTTAGATATTGAATATGGTTTTCTCATACTACAAGGAAGAATAACAATTAAGTCCCCTAATGGTTTTAATAATCTCATTCTTTCTCTCCATCTAAACACTTCAGGGCGATAAAGAGACTCTTCACTTGAACACATTACTTTCATAATTTAACCTTTAGTATGTGTTTAATTTTTTATTAATTAATCCATATTTGAGTAGTGGATGTTTGATTAATCTTAACAGCTGTTTAACAGACTCTTGGAACTGGGTCAGCTATTGGAGCTTCTAATATTCGTGTTCCTCCAACTGGAGTTTCAACTAAAACCTTATTGCCTTCAACAACCTCTCCAATTATTCTGGCATCGTGACCATACTTATCCTTTTTAATGGATTTAAGAACCTCATCAGCTGATTCTGGTTTAACACCCATTAAAACCTTACCTTCATTTGCCACTTCGTAGGGATCAATTCCTAACATATCAGAAATAGCTTTTACTTCTTCTTTAACTGGAATCAATTCATCTTGAAGTATGACTCCGACACCAGATTTTTTAGCCATTTCGTTAATAGCATTAGCTAATCCTCCTCTTGTAGGGTCTTTCATAGCTGTCACTCCACCAACATCAAGACTTTTACTAACAATACTCCAAACAGGAGCAACATCAGATTTTAAATCTGTTTCAAATTCGAAACCTTCTCTAAATGCCATTAAGGACATTCCGTGATCTCCTACACTTCCGCTGATAATAATTTTATCTCCAACTTCAAGTGAGGAGTCTTTGATAGTTTTTCCTTTCTTGGCAATTCCAATACCAGTTGTTACAATTACTAATCCATCAAGTTTGTCCTGTTCCATTACTTTCGTATCTCCAGATATTATTCCAACATCAGCTTCTTGACATGTTTCATTCATAGATTTAATTATTTTATCTAAATCATCTATGTTGAATCCTTCTTTAATGATCATCGCATTTGTAATAGCTAATGGTTTAGCACCCATAACTGATACATCATTTATTGTGCCTGCAGCAGATATTCGACCAATGTCGCCCCCTGGAAAGAATAGTGGATTAATTGTGTGTCCGTCTGTTGTAATGACAATCTCACTATCTTCTAAGGGTATTGTTGCACCATCATCTAATGAATCTAAACCAATTCCCCCATTAACACTTTTTTTACTAATATTTTTAAGTATAACTTCAGAGATTAATTTGCCCATAACCTCTCCGCCTGCTCCGTGTGACATTCCTATTTTCATTTTATCTTCTTTTTGATTTATTATATTTTAATATAACATTAATTGATAGACTTGTTAATGTATATTATTATAAAATATATTTATAAAAATTTTGTTAGTATAGAATTATTATTAAATATATGAAAGTTATAATTAAAAAAATATAATTAAAAAATTGTAATATAATTAATTATCAATAATAATTTTATAAATGGTAAAGTAATATCTTTAAAATGATTTTTATTTTTTTTAAGAAATAAGTTTTGATGAACCTTTTTTTAAAAGGTTCTTATAAATGGTAAAGTAATATC
>JAITGU010000032.1 GCA_031280375.1 Candidatus Methanovirga procula
ATACTCATCCGAATTCTTCAACCCCAAATAAAAACTCTGAAGAGTCCTACGATTAGCATCAACCAAATCCTTATCATTAATATTATCCAATATAGGAGCATCATACTCATCAACCAAAATAACGACTTTTTTATTATATTTTTCGTGGATTCTAAGTATTAACTCTGTTAATTTATCATTAGGATATTTTCCCTTAAGTTTAATTGAAAAATCTTCTGCTATTAAATCCATATGAAAATTTAAAGATTTGATAAATTCTTCATGGTTTTCATTAAACGGCTTTGATAAATCCAAATGTATTACTGGATATGATTTATCCCAGTTCCAATGATCATAAATATAAAGCCCTTCAAACAACTCTTTATTCCCAGAGAAAAGACTCTTCAATGTGCTGACCAATAAAGATTTTCCAAATCTTCTTGGACGAGACAAAAAAACTATCTTCTCATTATGAATCAAATTACGAATATCCTTTGTTTTATCCACATACAAATAATCATTTTCCCTCAAATACTCAAATGTCTGTGTTCCCACACAAATTTTTTTAAAATCAGACTGTTTAAAAGAGTGAAAAGATTTTTTATCATTCTTCTTCATTATCAAACAAACCATATATTTCTTAAAATCTTCATTAAACATTTAATTAAATATTTTCATATTTTAATAAAATAATATTCTACTTATATATGAAATCAATTATATCCATATAATGTAATATTTAATTTAATATATAACATTTTTATATAAACTATTTTAACTATTATTTTTATGCCTGTTTTAATTAAATTAAATGTTATTTATTTAATAATTAAACTTAAATAAATATAATTATTTATATTAATATAATAATGAAATAATTCAAAAATAAAAATAATGTATAGTTGGAGAATAATGGAAATAACAGAATATCAGCCATATGATTTTTTTAAAAGTTCTAAAATATTCATTACTTTAATATGTTCTAATCCTTCCTTATTTAAACCATCCTGAATGTTATATTGACAAAATGGACATATAGTTACTACAGTATCAGCATCAGTTTTTTTAATCATATCAGCTTTCCTCTTAGCTAATGCCTCAGCTATTTCTGGTTTTCCAGCTTTTACTCCTCCACCTGCCCCACAACACTTATCAGGCTCATCCATTTCCACAAATTCAACACCTTTAATTTTGTTTAAAATATCTCTTGGTTGTTTTGATATGCCTTGTCCTCTAATAAGATGGCAGGGATCATGATAGGTGACCATCATATCCAAAGATTTCATATTATCTGTATTCAGCTTATCAACTAAAAATTCACTAATATCTAAAACATTAAAATCTGCACCATACTTAGGATAATCATTTTTAAGTGTTGCACCACAACCAGCACACAAGGTTATTATAGTATCATAATCAGAGAAAATTCTTTTATTTCTTCTTACAAGGTCAGGCACAATATCTGTTTGTCCAGTTCTAAGTAAAGGAGAACCACAACATACTTGCCCATCAGGAACATCTGCCTCAATACCATTTTCTTTTAAAACATCCATTAATGCAAAACCAACATTTTGAAGTCTATAATCAACCATACATCCTGTGAAAATAGCTATTTTATTTTTAGAATTCTTGTTATCCTTGTTAACTTCATTAATAAAACTTTCATCTAATGGTTCAATTGATCTTCCTGTTTTCATCACAGTAGCTTTAATAGCTTTATGAGCATCAAGAGGACCTAAATCCTTTTTATATGCTAAACCTCTTAATTTTTCTATTGCATCTGAAAAGCTATTTATATTCTTTGGACATATTTGACCACATTTACCACAACTTGTACAATTATAAAGACCATTTTTAATACTTTCAACTGTTCTATTTCCCTTATCTCTTGGATCAAAATCAAATTTAGATATATATCTCATAAAGTAAGGTCCTGCAAAATCACTGCTTTCTTTAATTATAGGACAGGCAGATAAACAAGAATAACATTCTATACAAGATCGTACTTTTCTTGTATTCTCACAATCAATACTTGGTATAACTAAAGGACTATTCTCTTCATTGTCATCATTAACTAAAGGATTATTTTCTTTAGAATCATCACCAACTAAAGAATTTTTCTCTTTATTTAATCTTCTATCTTCTTTCTTGGATAATTCTTCTTTTTCACTGCTTCCTTTTAAATAATCATCATCTTCTAAAAAAAGTTTCATAATAGCTACTTTATCATCAACTTCAGATTTATCAACGATCAAATCCTTTATTACAGGAAAATCTAATGGACTTATAACATCCCCATTTTTCACTTCTCTTTTACATGCTAATGCAACTTCATCATTGACTTTTAAACTGCATGAGCCACATTGCCCTGATCTACATGAACTTCTAAAGCTTATGTTTTCATTATAATTATGATTAATATAATTTAAAGCATCCAATATGTTCATTTTTTTTCTTTTTTCAATTGAAAAACTTTTAAAATAAGGTTTTTTATCTTTTTGTTTATCAAATTTAAAAACTTTAATTTCTATTATCATAATATTTTCCTATTATCCTGTATCTTTAAGAACTATGCTTTAAATATAAAAAATAGCTATTAAAAGTTAATTATTAGTCAAATAATCTTAATTTTAATAAATAATATATAAGCTTATAGTTTAATATTAGTCTCTCAGTTTTTTTAGGTGATATAGATGTTTAAAAAAGTTTTAAGCTTATAGTTTAGTAATATTGGTCTCTTAGTAATGTTAATCTCAAAATGAAAAGTTGATTAAATGTAATAAAAAAATCAGTGAATATTTAAAAATCAGTTTTATAAGTTATGACATTCATCTTAAGATGTACATCTTTAAATAAAATATTAGAAAGCAGATTTTTAAATATAATAATACATTATATCTTTTTTAGTATATAACTTTTTCGATTTGTATATCTTTTGAAATTTTTTAATTTGTTATTTTCTTTACAGAGGTCGTCCAATGATTATTTTTGTTCAATCTATATAAATACTTGAGTGAACAATTTTTAAATATTTAAAATAATTTAAATAATTTTCAATAAAAATCGATAGATTAAACTTTTGTTCAGAGAGTCAAAATTGTTAGACAGACTCATAAAGAAATCATGAGAATTGAAAAAACTCCGCAAAAATAGTCAGCCTCTTTTTTTAGGAATCTTTAAATACTTTGGTTTATAATATATTAAAAGTTCTTCTTGTATAAAAAACATTTAAAAAAAAAACACTATAGAGAATTTCTATTAACCTCAGGAAATTCTCTATGATACACTATAATTTTATTATCTTATAAATGTTTCGATTTTATTCTCATCTTATAGCCTATCTAATACATCCTCTAAAAT
>JAITGU010000063.1 GCA_031280375.1 Candidatus Methanovirga procula
ATAAGTCATATCCTTGAGATTTTAAGAATTCATCTAACTTTGTTCCCTTTTGAAAAGTTGCCTCTTCACCATTTATCTTCATAAAAATTTCCAACTGAATAATTTGGTTACATATTATATTAAACAATATCTTAGTTTTATAAAACACTTAATTTTAGATATAATCATTTTAATTTATAGATTTTATTAGTTTACAATAAATTTATTAACTCATAACACTAACTATACAATTTTAATATTCATAATTATTTTAATTATCTATTATTTATAAACTACAAACATCATAAATTTTTTTATATTATAAAGTTTTAATAAATACTTTTACACATGAAATGATGGTGTAAAATACTTCAAACATTGTATTTTAAATAAAATTTTCATAGATTAGAAACTTTTAAGTATATATTTAATAAATAGAAAATTTTATTAATATCGAACAACATATTTATTAACAATATACATATTTGTTATATATTATAATAATGTATATCCTAATTTATCAGATATTATTAATAGCTATTATAATATACCTTTGAAATCAAGTTTTAAATTATAAAGAAAGATCTGTTAATTTTTTTAAATTAGTTAAAATTCTTAATTTTCATTAAATATATTATTTTTTATAAATAAATCTTATTAAATTGATTTAATAAATAATTATTTTATTTTCTTTATATTAATTTATATTTTAAAATTAAGTATTGATTTTTTTTTTATTGCATTAAATTACAAAAATTATTTTAAAAAGTGTTTGAATATAAAAAATAAATTCAGATAATTACTATGATATAGAAAACTAAAAAAGTTATCATAGTCAGATAAAAATTACTATTAGATTATTTAATAAATATGATGAATATAATAAATAGGTGTTATTAATGATAGAAAATACATGGAAGCTTAAATTAAGATTATTTTTGGCAATGGGACTATTATTTGGAATAATATATGCAATATTAATGTTGGCTGGATCAGTATTTTTAGGGTATGTTTCTTTTCAATTATATGCATTTATTGGAATAGGATTGATGATTATTCAATATCTTGCCAGTCCAAAAATTGTTGAATTCTCTATGAGAGTTAAATATGTCAGTGAAGAAGAGGCTCCTGACCTTCATAGGATTGTCGGAGACTTATCAAGAATTGCAAATATTCCTAAGCCAAAGGTTGGAATTTCAGAGATAAGTATTCCCAATGCATTCGCATTTGGAAGGACAAAAAAGGATGGTAGAGTTTGTATTACTCGAGGAATGTTGAATATTCTTAGGGAAGATGAGATTAAAGCTGTGTTAGGTCATGAAATAGCCCATATTAAACATGACGATATGATTGTGATGACTGTGGTTAGTATGATTCCAATGATCTGTTACTACATTGGAATGTCATTTATATTTAGTAGAGGGAATAATGAAAATAATAATGGTGCAATTATTGGTGCTTTAGCATTGGCAGCTTATTTCATTGGACAACTATTGGTTCTTTTCATATCAAGAACAAGAGAGTACTATGCTGATCATGGAAGTGTGGAATATGGAAATTCACCTGATAAATTGGCTTCAGCTCTTTATAAGTTAGTTTATGGTGCTTCAAAGGTGGATAAAGATGAAATTAAAAAAGTTAAAGGAACATCTGCATTCTTTTTAAATGATATTGGAAATACAGACTTTGATATTCGTGAACTTTCTCAACTTGACAGTGATAACAATGGAAATATTTCTGCTTCTGAGTTGTCTCAGTTAAAATACAGAAAAATTCGTGTTAGTACTAAAGAAAAAGCTACTGAAATTTTTTCAACTCACCCTAATATGTTGAAAAGAATGAGGAAGCTATCAGAGTACCTATAATTGAATTTTAATTTTATTATTTTTTTATCGTGCGTAATACTAAAAGTGAGTTTTTTAGGATAATTGTTTAATGGTTGAATTCAATGAAATGGACTTCACTTTTTCTTAAAATGGAAAACAAAAAAGTTTTTGTATTAGGTTCAGGAGAAGTTGGATTTAGAAGAGCTGAAAGGTTTATTGATTCTAAAAGTGAAGTTATAATAGCTGGAAATCGATCATCAAAAAAGTTAAAACAGAAAGGAGCAATACTAAAACAACTTAATCTAGAGAACAATGATAGCTATTTGTTAGATGAATTAAAGAAATTAGTTGATTGGGCTGATTTGGTAGTTGTTGCAAGTGAAAATCAGGAATTGAATGAACAAGTTAGTTTAATGGCAGCTGATAAGTTGTTAAATCGTGCTGATTTTCCACAAAAAGGAAATATCATCGTGCCAACTAAATTCAATATAGATGATATTGAAATTTCAATTTACACTGGTGGAAAAAGTCCATTAATAGCAAAAGAACTTAGGAAAAGAATATCTAAATCAATAACAATTACAGATATTCTACAAATAGAATTACAAGATTATCTAAGAAATATCCTGAAAAAAAAAGACTTAAATCAGAAAAAAAGAAAAGAGATATTATATGAATTTTTTAATGATGATAATCTTAAGAAATTAATTCAAGAAGAAAATTTAGAAGAAGCAAAGAAGTATATTCTGGTGAAAACAGATTTTTGAAGTTTTGAAGGGTGTAATTAATGATAATAAATATTAGAGTAGACTACACAATAGCCAATATTGAAGCTTTGGAAAAACTATCCACAGAACTCAATAAGCTATTCAACGAGTTTAAAAATCAATTCAAGATACAAGAGTATATTCAAATATCAACTTGTAATAGAGATGAGTATTATATACACACAGATTTATGTTCCTTAGATCACCCATTATTAGATTATGCAAACAAAGATTTAATCATTGAATATGGGGATTCTACAATAATTCATCTTCTTAGAATGACTTCTGGATTAGAATCAATGATAGTTGGAGAAGATCAGATACTGGGTCAAGTGAAACATTCACTAAATCGGAGTAAAAAAGAAGGACATTGTGGTAAGGTTTTAGAAACTCTTTTTACTAAAGCTATTCATGTAGGACAAACTGTTAGAGGCAAAACAAAGATTAATCAAGGATCAATCTCCATAGGTTCTGTAGCTGTTGAATTAGCACAAAGACACTGTGATGATTTAACAAGCAAATGTGTTCTTGTAATTGGAGCTGGAAAAATGGGGAGCTTAGTTGCCAAGTCATTATCTGCAAAAAACTTAAAAGCTATCTTAGTTGCAAATAGAACATACTATAAAGCTGTTGAACTTGCCAAAGACTTAAATGGAAAGGCTATTTTATTCAATGAACTAAACGATTATATATCTAAGGCAGATTTAATCATAAGTGCCACAGGTTCTCCACATACAATTTTAACCAAGGAAAGACTTGAAAAATACATGTCCAAAGAGATTCATCCTATTTTAATAGATTTAGCAAACCCTCGAGACATAGCAGACGATATAAATGATTTAAATGTTAAACTATTTAATATAGATGATTTGCGAGGAATAGCTAATGAAAATAAAAAGAAAAGAGAAAAAAAATCTGGCGAAGCTGAAGAAATTATTTTAGAAGAATTTAAACTACTTAAAAACTCTTTTAAGGTTATGGATGTCGAAGATATTTTATCAAAAATAAGAGTCAATATAGAAAATATTCGTAGAACAGAAACCCAAAAAGCTATTTCAAAAATTCGAGAATCCAATGATAATGAAAAAGTCGTCAATGATTTTTCAAGATCTATTGTAAATAAGATATTTCATAATATCTCCCAAAATATTAAGAAATCAGCTGAAGAGGAAGATCACGAACTTATAGAAGCAGCGAGATCTATTTTTAGTGTATAGTTTAAATTTAGAATTTGTTATATTGAATGAACATGTTAATGTATACTATAATCGCTGGAACAATGAGAACACCCATTAAATGAGACTTGCTAACACCTACATAGTGAGGAATTAAACCTAAAGCTGTTGAACTTATTAAAGCTAATGTCAGATATAATACTGGTCCATCGTAAATAAAGATAAAAAGGTATAATATCCCCACCATTAAAAGAATAGCCATTATAGAAAGTTTTTTATAGTCCACACCAGCCATAAAATTAGAAAAACTATCCCCTAACTTTAAACATAGGATTAAAGATATTGAAACTGCGATTAATGATGCAAAAGTAAAAATTAGTAGATGATTAATAGTGAAGTTTTCGATTATGTGGGACATATAAACAGCTATCCCACTTCTTGGATTTCCAATTAAGTAAATACAGTAAAGAGAGAATATGGTGTCACTTGTATTTAAGCCACTGATAGTTGTTAAAAAGTTCTTTGTATTATTTTCTTCATCTGCCCCACTGATTTCTTGAGCTAAAATTCCACCTTGTGCAGGTCCAAAGCCTGGTAGGAAACCTAAAATCGCTCCTGTTGTTCCTCCTGCTAAAATTCCTTTTAAGGTATCTTTATTTAAGTAGAGTTCATAAAACCTATTCTGGTGTGGTATTATAGAGTTTTGGTTCAGGCTAAATAGAATCGTGCTAATTCCGAAGAGACCAGTGAATAAACACATCAATGATAAGTTTGATGAGATTGGGGTTTGAAATATTCCCCAACCTAATACTCCCGAAAGAATGAAGAGAACTGAACTGTAAAATAGTGAGGTTTTCCCATTACTTAATCTATATATTAGGTATATTGAAGCTGAAACTAAGATTATCCACGTGTAGGGTTTGAGAATATCTTGAAGTGGCGGAAGGATAAGTGCAAATAATGGAAGTAAAATTATCGTGACTATTATCGCACCGTATCCTCCGATTGTGACAATTCTAATAGCTTCTTTGCCTCTACCTTCTAATACCATTTTATGACCTGGAAGAATGGTCAAAGCTGTTCCTTCATCTGGAACACCAAGAAATATTGATGGTATGAATTCTATCATTGCATGGGTTATGGACATTGATACCAGTAAAACACATAGAAACTCTGAAGAGGTAAAGTTTAGTAGAAACGCTGTTGATGTAAATATTATTGCTCCTGCTGTATTCACATGGATCCCTGGAACTAACCCTGTTATAGTGCCACAAATAATTCCTAAAAAACAAGCTATTAAAAGATCTAAAATTTTATCATCCTCCTGATAATCATGTTATCAATCACTTATAGTATAAAATAAAATTTTTTTAAAATAATGGATTTTAAATTATGATATAAATGATCTAATTATTTTAAATTTAATATTATTTTTAAACATGAATTTTATTATTTTTATATTACTTATTTTAATTAAAATACTATATATAAAATACTTATAAAAAAATTAATAGTTTCAATTAAATTAATTGTTTTAATAAAATTAATAATAATTATATAATAAAATTAACATATTTTTTATTACAAATGATTTAAAAAAATAGGACACTGTAAAAAATTCAGTGGGTGGCATGTTAATGCCGACGAAAATAAATCTAAAAAAGCTTTATATTAGCATTAATATATAAATAGGAGAAAGGATATTAATTAATATCATGTTAACAAAAGAAATCCAATCTCCAAAT
>JAITGU010000064.1 GCA_031280375.1 Candidatus Methanovirga procula
TGTTTATAAATTATTAATTTAATTATATCTTATAAAATATCTTTAAATTAAATTTAAATAATGTATATTAATTATTAAAAGTTTTATAATTTTATAAAATTTTCAAAAATGACTATAAATAGAATTAGAAAATTAATTGTGCAACATTTACTAAAAGGTGAAAAATATGATGTTAAATTGGGAGAAAGAAATTAAAAATATTGATCCAGATATTAAGTTCAGAGTAAACGGAGGATGGTTGAAAACTATTGAAAAATTAGATAAAACAGTTAAAAATGGTTATTCATTAATTGGAGATTTTCTCAAATCTGGAGATTTTGATGTTGAATACTCTGATGGTTTATACTTAGATTGTAATAAAGAAGGAAAAAAGAAGTCCCAGCAAGATTTCAGACTTTTCAGATTAAAAGATGGAAAACTTAGATTATTAGATATGATTATTGATGGTGACCCATCTTGGGCAGTTGAATTCTGGGATACCATTGAAGAAGAATTAAAAAATTTTTAAGACTCTGTTAAACAAGTTTTCATATATCTTTATCAAAATTATCATTAAGAACCTACTCTAAAGAAATATAAAAATAGGTAGAAACTATGTATATAAAATGCAATAGAAAAATGAGGAATTGAATGTCTTATCCCAACAACCTTAGGTTAAACAACGAACATTTCTTCGTATACTTTAGTTCATTCTCTAAAATGCTCATCTAAATAAAGATCTAAAAGTTCAAGTGCATTATCACAAGCCTTAGATAGAATATTGGAGTCAGGTTCCGAAAGTTTATCAAAATCAGCAGATAAATCAGTTTTTAAATCAAGAAGATTATCATTTTCTTCAAATGAAATTTCAAAATTTATATTAATATCTTTAAGTCCTTTAGAAGGCACATTAGAATTAATGAATTTAAATACTTCATCATATAAAAAGTCAGCAATTTCATCTAAATCATTATCGTCTAATTTTTTAAGCTTTTTCATTGCCTACTCCCCCCCCTCTCCATCCATTACTTTTATAATGACTTCTTGATAATTTAAGATAATAGTTTAAAAATTAATTATGATTCTTAATTTGGTTAACTATTCTTATTAAATTAACAAAAATATTGCAGCTAAACTAATTCCAATTAATATCTTAAAAGACATTTAATTCACACCGATTAGCACTTTTCAATGTATAATTATTATTTAATGCATCTTTTAATATGTCTAACAATACAAATTTATAAAAGAATGCTGAATAAATTGTAATAGGCTGATTACGGAGTGGTCTGGCATTTGATAGCCAGACAAATACACATAAACAACATCTCTTTTAACCTTGTGAATTTAATAAAATTCCTTCTTTTTTAAATTCGTTTAAACTATCTTCTAATTTAATGCCTTTATAAACTAAAAGAACTAAATAGTTATTATTGGATTCCTGCTTCTTTCATAGATTCTTGAATTGTTGTCTGCATTTCTTGAAGTTTATTCAAAACCTTTTCCTCTTGGCGAGATACAGTTTTTTCTCTAAGTTTAAGGGTTTCTATTCTTTCATCTAATTCTTCAGTCATTTTATCTTGTTTAACTTCAATTAATAAGCTTCCAGCAGTTTTATAAACTGTATCATTAGGACCAGCTTTTTTAAGTTCTTCAGATGCTGTTTGTGTTTCCTGAATTTGAATTTCTATATTTTGTTTTTGAACACTAACAGCCTGGGCTTGTTGTTGTAGTTTTTGAAAATTAGCTAACTGCTCTTGTATATTTTGAGGAATTTCCATTTTATCACCTTTAAACTATTTTAAGTTTTATTAAATAATTTCTTGTAGAATTATTAGTATCATTTATTAGTTTATTAAATATTATGTAATAATAAATGATTATGTATTCTTTCTATCTATTAATTTTTTTATAAATATCTATTCAATGTATAATCTATAAAATTAATATCTTAATTAATTAAAAAGTATAAATAATAAGTTTAATTATTTAAATAAATAATTATTTAAAAAAAGTTAATTAAAAAAATTAAAAGCAGCCCATGATAACATATCTTTAGATTTAATATATATCATGGTCTTACTTAAATTTATCCAACTTTAATAAGATTTAGAATTAATACCATCTATTAAAAAATTATGAATTTTCTATTGTATTGATCATTTCATAGGATAATTTAATCCATTTAATAATAGAATTTATAGATGCTCTAAAAGAAGTCATATCTTTTGAATCAATGAATATAGTTAATGTTTGACCTTCAACTTCAATACATGCTTTAGAACGATAATCAGGAGTTGCTTCTATTTCTAAATAAACAGCATTATAAACAATATCTGCATCTTTTTCACTATCAAAATCTATAAATATTTTTCCTTTAACAAAATTAATAATATTTGAACAATTTTCAGTCATAAAAACAGCACTTATGGATTAAAAATAATCATTGATTAATTAAAGATTTAATATTTCTTTAAAGATCTAATAGCTATTTTAAATTCTGTTTTAATTCCATTATCATCATAAAACTCAATAATAGCCATGTTGCCTTTTTTATTGTAATCACTAATTGAAATATAGTTGTTAATTGGATTTTGATCTTTTTCAACATTTAAAATCTTAGCTATAAATTCTAAGCCTTTTTTATTACATTTTAAACTTAAATCATTTGATCTTATATTTAATCTTTCTTTACTTGGATTTGTTGATATATTTAACTCTAATTGTTTATATCCTTTATTTGAGAGGAAAGTTATTTTAGAAGGATTTCCTTTAATTTCATAAATAATAGCTATTGAATTTTTATTTTCTTCCAATGATTTTAAGTACAATTCTCTTAGGCTCATCTTCCCTCGATTTATATACTTACAACCAAGAACAACTGACAAATTTTTACAAAAAATTCTTGTTTTTTGAGATGGTCTCCGAGAAGTTGAAATAATCATTGTTTCAATAACAATATTATATTTTTGAATATTATTAAATAAAAATAAATTTCTAATATTATAAATCTATTATTTACAAGTCTATTATCAAAATTAGTACATATATGAACTTATTATTTCATATAATATAAAATATTTAATAAAAAACAGGTAAAAACATTGAAAAAATTATCTTGAGGAAACAGTTCTTTTTATCTCAGGAACTATTTTAACAAGAACCCTATTTCTACATTTAGGACATTTGTTTTCCATGTAGCTTTTAGGATCTATTTCTAATCCACAAACCGTACATTTGTACAATTACAAACCTCCAACAACCTTTTTTATGTTGTGTGAAGCTGATTTTCCCATTGGAGTTACTGGAACATAAGTTCCTCCTGTAAATGTAACACCACACTTCCTACACTTCCATATACCAGCACTGACTCTTTTTACATAAGGTCTATCACATTTAGGACAAACATGTCTCTTTTTCATGTTCTCTTCTATAAGTTTAACTGATCTCTTTGCCTTTCTTCCATATCGTGCTCCAAATCTTCCTGTAATACCCACTTTTTTTGTTCTTGCCATTTAATCACCATTTTAGTAAAATATCTATCATTTAACAATTAATATTATAAAAATTAGAATAATCTTAAATTAAGTTTTATTAATTTTTTTAAAAGTTTCTATTAAAGCTAAATATTTATTATAAAATAATATATTAACTTTATACTATATATAAATGTTGTGGTTTATTATATTACATTAAAAAAAAATTTACTGAAATATAATTCTTTAAATATCATTGAGGTTTAATTTCATAAACCTGGCTTGTATAATAACGATAGTAGTCTGGTATTATTAACCGACTTACATTTTCTAATTTAAATCCATCATTAACTAAAGTTTTATTAATTCCTATTTTAATTTGTTTGCCTTTTCTAATATCCGATACTCCAATACCCATATCATAAAGCAATGTATAACCCTTTTTCGATGCTTCCTCTCCATCAATAATTGTTGGATTGTCATTATCCCATATAATAATATTAATACCATGATAATAATATTTAACGAAATATTCAGCCCAAGGATAAATAAGGAATATTACTGTGTCATTTTTATCTATTTGATTTAAATTATTTTCAAAATCTGAAATTGATTCACCATAGTAATGTTTAAAGTCTATAAGTGTGACACTACTAAAAACCCCAGCCAATATAAGAATAATTAAAATTGGAGTAAAAATTTTCTTTGTAGAATAAGTCTTAGATAATAAAACTGCAAAAGACAACCATAAACAGCCTAAAAATGGAGTAAGATATCTTGGTTCAAACATTGGCTTAATTAAAATAGAGAATATAATTACAAAAATGGATGTTAAAAATATAAGAAAAATACCTCCCAATTCAATAAAAGTTAATGAACCTCTTTTTCCTTTATTCTTCTTAGATATTTGAGTAAAAATCAAAACAATAAAAGAAACCAACAGTAATATTCCAAAAATTTCAAATAATGTTGTCCAAAATTGATTTAAAAGATATTTAAATTCATATACATCCTTTATAGGAGAAAATATAAATCCAATCACCGAAATTATATCTTTAATCGCAGGTTGAGTCCACTGGGAACTAGAAAAGTATTTTGAAGAATTAATGAATAAATAAACCCAGGGAACATAGACCAACACTGCAACCATTGCAGATATTACCCATTTTTTTATTAAATTTCTATTTTTTGATATAATATTGCACAAAAGGAAAATATATAGGAAACCAACAGCTATTAAACCATAATAATGAGTGTAAGCTGCAAATAAACTGAATAAATTAAAAATAATCCAATTTTTTCCATTAGGTTGTTTAGTAATCATATAACAGTAGTAAAAACTTAAAGTTACAAACAATAATGATAAAGAATACATTCGAGCTTCAATACTATAGAACATCATTCTTGGCATTGCAACTATAGAAAATGTGAAAATACCTGATGTCAACCATCCAAAATCCTTTCTAATCTTTATTAGACTGAAGAATATTAGTGAAATTATAGGGACAATGGAGAATAATTTACCAACAATAATATTAAAACTATTTTCTGGTGAGACAATGTTCATAATACATTTTAAGATAATATAATATAAAGGGGGATGAACATCATTTGCAGTAGCCAATACAATATCTTTAAAAGACATGCCCATCAAATGGAAAGTAAAACCTTCATCAGTAGATAATGCATTATTCAATCCTAAAAATACTGTTATAATTAATAAAAGTATTGCTAAGATAGATAGTCCTATACCAAAGAGTTCATAAGTTTTAAATTGATCTCTCAAAATATTCATAAAAATCAGTACTAATATTTATTTTACCTAAATATATTATAAATTAATCATATAAAAACATTTCTATAATATAAAACTAAATTAACTATGAAAAATAATTGAATTTTTAAATTTGCAGTGTTGACAATTAAATCTTTATAATTATACCTTATAATAATTCTATACCTCATAATGATTCTATATATTTGAATACTTCAAATCAATTTAACAGAATACAAACAATGTGTATCTTATTCAATAACTAATCTAAACTTTTAAATTAAAAAAAAGAGTTTATTTTCTTCTTTTTTTAAATTCGTTTAAAATATCTTCTAATTCAATGCCTTTATAGACCAAAAGAACTAAATTATGGAAAATTAAATCGACAGATTCTTCAACTAAATTTTCATCATTCTTAGATGCTATTATAACTTCTGTAGCTTCTTCACCTATTTTTTCCAGTATCTTATCTTCTGCTAATTTATCACTATCTT
>JAITGU010000067.1 GCA_031280375.1 Candidatus Methanovirga procula
TGTTTATAAATTATTAATTTAATTATATCTTATAAAATATCTTTAAATTAAATTTAAATAATGTATATTAATTATTAAAAGTTTTATAATTTTATAAAATTTTCAAAAATGACTATAAAAAGATATATTAATAATAAAAAATATAGTTAGTTAGGTATTGTAATTTATATATTAAGTTTATCAATTAAAAATTACTATATTATTTTTAATTAAAATTTCATTGATAACTGATGTTTTGTATAAATTAGATATTTTTTTTATAAAAGAAAATTTTTTTAATATTATTATTTTTTAATAAAATTATTAAATATCTTTTATAAAATATTAATTATATACAATTATTTTAAACTATTTATTAATTAAATAAAATAATATATAAATAAAAATACATTAAAAGTGTGAAAATATGGAAGATTTGGTTGAAAAATTAAAAAATAAAGCTTTAAAATTTAAAGACGATCTTAAAAGAGAAGAACTTTCCCTTTCAATAGGCGATAATGAACACAAGTTCAGACTATCTGGAATTGGTGAGAAGGCAATTAAATTAGAAAAATATATTAGATATGAAGATATTGTTGAAGAAGTAGAAAGTGGAAAAGAAGGCTTAGAAAAATCTTTAAAATCATTAATCGAAAATTTTAAAGGAAAAAAGGGTGAATAAATTTTATAAACCTTATTTACCCTACAATACAATGTTTACATCCTTAAAAAAATTACATTATATTGTAATATAGCTATTTCTGATTATTATTTAGAGTAATAATAAAGAAAAGAACATTATTTAACTACAACTATTCCTCATTTACTTTAATGAAAACATTGTTTGAAATCTCTTGTGTTAATTTTGTAGTATATCCATTTACTTTAATTTTACTTGTGTCTTTTCTATCAATCTTGTTTACAATATGAATTTTAGAACCAATAGCTATTCCTAAACTTATAAGCTTAGGAAGTACAGATGAATCCCCACGAATAAAAGCTACTTCTCCTTTATCTCCATCAGACAATTGAGAAATAGGAACTAAATTATGGTCTCTAAAACCAATTTCATTAATCTCTTCATTACTTTGACATTCTTCACAGTTGGTAAAATCAAAATCACAAGCAGGTATTATTTTATCATCGGGGCAAATATCTGGATGTTCTAATATTAAACACATTGCTCTTTCAGCCTCATCAGAGAGACTATGTTCCATTTTACATGCTTCTTCATGGATATTTTTATCAGTTATATTTAAAACATTTAATAGGAACTTTTCAAGAATTCTATGTTTTCTTGTTATTTTTCTTGCAATTTTTAAACCCTTATCTGTTAAAATAGCTCCTTGATATGGTTCATAATCAATATAACCATTTGAAGATAACTTTTTAAGCATTCCTGTAACACTACCTGGAGCTATTCCTAAAACTTTTGAGATTTTAGTTGTAGAAACATATTTATTCTTATTTCCATAACGATATAAAACTTCTAAATATTCTTCAATGTTTGAACTTAATTTATCCATTAATTCACCAGTTTATTTAAATTGTGTTTTATTTAAGTTTATAATAATTATTATAAAAAGATTATAATATTTAATTAATCATATTAAGGTAATATAATTATATAATTTAATTCAACTTATATTATGATTTTTTATAGTTATAAATATTACTATTGATTAGAATAATTTTCATGAACAATATAAATAATACTTTATATTTAAATCACATTGACAACTCAAACATGGAATAATTAACTGAATTCAGGAGATACTAAACAACACCTTAGTAGACTGTAAATTTGTCTATCCACTTTTAATCTTTTATCAAATTTTGAACATGATCCATATTTTTAATTCATTGCCTATCACTATTTTACCTTAATCTTTTCATAGAAAATAATATATAGCATAAAAATTAATATTTAATCAGGATAATAAATTAATATAATAATTAACATAGAAAATAATTTAATATAATTGTATTACTATGGTAAATTAATTATTAAATTCAACATTAATTTCATTAGAGTAACAAATAGTTTGAAGTTTTTAACAAACAAGGAATTCAATGGCCTAATGATTAATGGTAGATAATTTTTAAAAAAAAATAGTATACTAAGCTTTTAGGACATAATAAGTTTTAATAGGATATAAATAGTATAATGTAATTATTAAAATGTCTAATTTAATTGGCATTAAGTTTAGATACAGATAAAAACAAAAATTTGAATGTTAGTATGACAATTAAAAATAAACCAATTAAAATATTTGCTACTGGAAAAGAAGCCAAATTAAATGTTGTGAAGAGTCCTGTTAAATCAATGATTCTATCACTTCTTAGTGAATGTGAAATGGACTTTGATAACATAGTGAAAATTCTGGATAAATCAAAATCAACAATTTCTGTTCATTTAAAGAGTCTTACAGAAGAAGGAATAGTATCATATAAACAAAATCCAACAGATAAAAGAAAAAAAATATTCTATATTAACTCCCGATTTTTGGGAGAATTGGAGCATTCCAATAAAATGGGACTTCCAGAACAGGAAATCGATTACTTAGTAAAAAATTTAGTTAACTCTGGAGATAACTTTGAATTTGTAAGACTAATGTTCCATACTTTAAGATCTATTATGATTCAAGAAGGGTTTACTTTAAATCCATTATTATATGAAACTGGTGTTAAAATAGGCTTATCAATTTATAATAACATAAAAGATGATGATTACAATAATTTTATCTCT
This sequence comes from Candidatus Methanovirga procula, assembly GCA_031280375.1. GTDB lineage: Archaea > Methanobacteriota > Methanobacteria > Methanobacteriales > Methanobacteriaceae > Methanovirga > Methanovirga procula. The sequence continues at coordinate 2,729 of JAITGU010000067.1, forward strand.
AATCTAATTAAATTTTGGAAAAATAATGGATTAGGAGATATGGAAGTCACTAAACATGATGGAAATATGGAAATAACCATTACAAATTGTTTTGAATGTGAATTCCTCCCGAAAACAGGCAAACCTTCATGTTTATTGGATTTAGGCATTTTATATTCTATTTTTTCAAGTTTTCTAAATAAAGAGGTTAATATTATTGAAATAAAATGTTATACCATGGGTGATGAATGCTGTTTATTTGAAGTTGGAGAAATAAATTGAAGAACTTGTTTCACAATTACCAAAAATCAAAGATTTTTGTAATTATGAAAATCCGAAGGATTTTCAGTAATCCAAAGGATTTTCAGTAATCCAAAGGATTTTCAGTAATTACCAGATGATTCTCTTTTACCTTTTATCTTCAATTTACCATAATATTTCCTAATTTCATTATAAACAGTTTGTCCGAAGAGCAACTCCTGAAGACACCCTATTAATCCAGTGATATTGGTTAAAGACACAATGTTCAAAGAATAGTAACAGTTATCCCCATCTTTTTAATATCGTGTGTGTAGTTACAATGCTTATCCATGAATTTGGTTAGTGGTGTTCTGTATAAACCTCCACATTTACAACGATATATGGTTACTTTAACTGGATAGTTCTTATTAATGATTCTATTGCCTTTATCATACTTAGCAGTAATATGCAAACCACATTTTGGACACACTGGATCAGGATCTGTGTAGATTACCAAAAATCGAAGATTTTTGTAATTATGAAAATCGAAGATTTTCAGTAATTAACTCTAATTCTCTATCAACTAACTGTTCAAAGTGTTGATGGACTGATAAGTCAAAATTGTCCTCTAAGTACAATTTATCGTCTTCTAAGACGAATCACCAGTACCGTTAAAGTTATATGTTTGAACAGACAAATTACTATTTGGAGATTGGATTTCTTGTGTTATCATGATATTAATTGTTATCCTTTCTCCTATTTATATATTATGTTCATACAACTTTTTTGGATCTATTTTTGCATCGGCATTAACATGCCACCCACTGAATTTTTTACAGTGTCGTTTTATATATAAAGAAATCATGAAAAATTAAAAAACCTC
>JAITGU010000125.1 GCA_031280375.1 Candidatus Methanovirga procula
AAGATGATATTATGATTATGGAAATTAAAGCAATGGGGCATAAGAATATAAGTTCAAAACATGGAAGTACATTTGAGATAACGAAACATTCACAATTAACACCAAAAGGAGATTGTATAATTGGGGTTTCAAGTAACAAATCTATGGAAGATTTCTCTAATGAATTTAAAAAGAAAATAGCTAATGATAATGCTGTGATTAAGGTTGAACTCTCAACAAAAAATGGTTATGATGAAATAATTGGATATGGACATCATAAATTAAGTTTAACTCATCAAACAGATATTGTATGTAGAAAAAGTTCTTATACTTGTTCAAGAACATTGATGATTAAATCAAATAAGGCTTCAATTGACTTGAATAGACAAATAGTGGAAGATTTGAAGAATGGTGAGGAATTAACATTTAAAATCATTGTAGAGTAAATAATTCTTGTATTAAGAAACAATTGTTAAATAAAAATAATCATTGTATTAAAATTTTAGTTGATATAGTTCATTTCTTTTATTTTTTCGCACTGGTAATTCTTCTCTTACAGTAACTATTTCATCTAAGTCAATTTCAGTTATTAATAATTCTTCTTTACTATTTGCTTCAATTATGACCTCACCAAAGGGATTAGATATTAATGAATGTCCATAAGCTGGATAATTTTGATTTTCATTTAATGCCTGTGAGACACCCACTGTAAAAACTTGGTTATCTAAGGCTCTTGATTGTAGTAATAATTTCCAATGTAATGGTCCAGTTGTTAAATTAAATACTCCTGGAAATATTAGTATTTTAGCTCCTTTTAAAGCCATAATAGTTGATATTTCTGAAAATCTTATGTCAAAGCAAATAGCTATTCCAATTTTTCCAAGTTTACTATCTATAACAGTTATTTTGTCCCCTGGACTTAGAGTATCAGATTCTTTAAAGTATACTTTACCTTTAATATCAACATCAAATAAATGTAGTTTTCTGTGAAATCCTAATAACTCACCTTCCTCATCAAAAAAGAAACTTGTATTGTAAATTTTCTTATTTCCTTTTTTATCAATGACTATTTCAGGTATTGAACCTGCAAGAATATGAATATTCAACTTTTTAGCTATTTTTGAAATAAATTTTAATGTTGGACTGTTGTCTTGGCTTTCATAATATTCAATGAACTTATCATTTTCATAAGGACAAATAAACATTTCTGGTAAAATAGCAATGTCTGCCCCTTTACTTTTAGACTCAGTTATCATTTTTTCTGCTTTCTTAAGGTTCTTTTCCTTATTATCAATAACTTCCATTTGACACATAGCTATTTTTAATTTAGTCATTAATCAACACCCTTCAATGATTACTTAATCCTATTTAAAAATTTCCTTTAGAACATTATGAATAATATTCCCTGTTTTTTCTAAATCCTCGTGAGTATGAGCATTAGAGATGAAACAACATTCAAATTGACTTGGAGGAATAAAAACACCTTTTTTTAACAAGGTTTTAAAGTATGAATCAAACTTTTCAATATCTGATTTTTTAACATCCTCATAATTCAATGTTTCCCCACCCATAAAATAGATTTGGAACATAGATGTAAGACCAACGAGATTTAAATCCAAAGATAAATCTTCAATTGAATTAGATATTTGACTCCTTAAAAAGTCTCCTTTTCTATTTAAAACCGTGTAAAAAGATTTATTTAATTCGTTTAATGTGGTGATCCCTCCAGTGATAGATATTGGATTACCGTTGAAAGTTCCTGCCTGATAAACACCACCAGATGGAGCTATTAGATTCATAATATCTTTTTTACCTCCAAAAGCACCGATTGGAAATCCACCTCCAAGAACTTTTCCAAGAGTTACTAAATCAGGTACAACATTAAAATATTCTTGAGCAGAACCATAAGATAGCCTAAAACCTGTTATAACTTCATCAAAAATCAATAAAATATCATTTTCTTTAGTAATATCTCTTAGAAGTTTTAAAAATCCATCTTTTGGCTCAATACAGCCAATGTTTCCCATTACAGGCTCAACAATAATAGTAGCTATTTCATCTTTGTGCTTATCAATAATGTTGATAAGTGTTTCTTCATTATTAAATGGGATTGAAAGAGTGTTTTTACTTGTATCTTCTGGAATACCTAAAGAATCTGGTTTACCAGCTCCACCAGATCCAGGTTTGATAAGAACATAATCGTGGCATCCATGATAAGCACCTTCAAATTTAACGATTTTATTTTTTCCTGTGAAACCTCTTGCTAATCTAATAGCACTCATAGTAGCTTCAGTTCCAGAGTTAACAAATCTAATCATTTCAACACAAGGAGTCCTTTCAATTACCATCTTAGCTAACTCAATTTCTTTTTCAGTTGGAGTTCCATAAGTAGTTCCAATAGCTATTTGCTCACCAATAGCTTTAACAATGGCTTCATATCCATGACCTAATATTGCTGGTCCATAACCTAAACAGTAATCAGTGTAGACATTACCATCTTCGTCAAATATTTTTGATCCTTCTCCTTTTGATGTGAAGAATGGATAGGGATTATATGTTCTTATTGGAGAGTCAACTCCTCCAGGTAAATACTTTTTAGATTTATTAAATAACTCTTCAGAATTCAAAAAAAACACCTTTAATTGATTAGTCAATATCATTGTTTTTATTGGACATTGCCCAAATATTATACTAATATTATTATACTTCATAGTATATAAATTAAACTTATCTGAGTAGAAAAAGTTGGTTTTATTAAAAATATTTTTCCATTTAATTATAAAATAATTAATAAATATTATTTTTAAAAAATGGACACTGACCCCTTTTATATACTGATGTTTTTGTGATATAGGTTAATAACTCTTTTAATGATCATACATGGTTTGTTAATCATATAAACATCAATGGAGTTATTTTATTATATTTTTTCCATGATTTTGATCCCATCTAACTCTCAAAGTCTAAATAAATTTCAATACATTCGATAGTCTTAAATAACTTCTTCAAAAATGACGAGGCAAAGTCACACACAAAAATAATTTTCTAATTTATTGTTTGTAGTTTGGTAAGAAATCAAATTGAAGATGGATTGTAACTTTGAAAGTATAGGTTTAATCTTGCCCCACAAGATCAACAAATTCCTTCGGTATTTATATATCCAAAATGATTCATCAAATTCTTAAAATTCCTTGTTTGCTTTTTTTTTTTATAAGACTTAAAGCTGAATATTTCAAATATTATTTCATCTGTATCATAACTATTTGGAGATTGGATTTCTCGTATTTCCATGATATTAATTGTTATCCTTTCTCCTATTTAAATATATATGTTCATGCAACTTTTTTGTATTTATTTCTCAGTCGGCATTAACATGCCACCCACTGAATTTTTTACAGTGTCAAACAAATAATATTTTTGAAATCCATCTTACTTTCCCGAGTAAACACTTTAGAATCCAATTTAGCAATATTTAAAACTTCATCACTACCAAATAAACTCAAAAAACCCATTAACAAAACCAACAATTTCCATAAAAAAAATATTTAAACTTCATACTATATAAATATTAACTTAACAGCAATTGGTCATGAATATAAAAAAATCTGAACAAAAAGATGTGGTGTTAAAATTCTTAAAGGAACATATTGTTTAATAATACACAATCAAGAAAATAGCTATTTAAAAATTGGAATATCTGATAAAGTGTATTTTAAAAAAGGCTACTATGTTTATGTTGGTTCTGGAATGAATTCCTTAATTGGAAGACTAAAAAGGCATCTTTCATCAGATAAAAAGAAGCATTGGCATATAGACTATTTTTTATGCTCTAAACACACGAAAATTAAAGAAATATTGTTCAATGTTTCTGAAAAGAAAATAGAATGTGATTTAGCTAAAGAAATAAATGGTCTTGAAATAGATAAATTCGGTGCCTCAGATTGTAGATGTAATTCTCATTTGTTCTACTTTGAAAATTTTGAAACTTGTGTGAATAATGTTGGACTGTCCTTCAAGAAATTAAATGTAAGTTACAATAACTTAAATGATTTTTATAATCTAATATATTGGAATAGTAATATTTTATGTTAGAATATCTAATCTATATAAGATATTTAATGACTATTAAATATATTATAAATAAATATTTTATGGAACTATGACGAGGATCTAAAATGAAAAAATTGCCTATAGGAACTCAGGATTTTTCAATTCTTCGAGAAGATGATTATTTGTATGTTGATAAAACAGAACATATTTTTAAACTTGTAGAAAATGGAAGAATTTATTTTTTATCAAGACCTCGAAGATTTGGTAAATCTTTACTTATTAGCACGATAGAAGAACTTTTTAAATGTAATAAAAAACTTTTTGAAGATCTTTACATATATAATAAGTGGGATTGGACTAAACCATATCCAGTTCTTTCTTTGGATCTCTCAGGTTCTGAAGAATCTGAAAATATTCATGATTTTTTAAATGATATTCTTGAAGAAGCATCAGAAGACTTTAATGTTGAACTTAAAAGAATAACATTAAATAAAAAGTTTAAAGAATTGATTAAAAAGGTTAGTTTAAAAACAGGCGAAAAAGTAGTGGTTTTAATTGATAAATATGATGATCCTATAATTAAAAACTTAAAAAATCCTGAAATAGCTGAAAAAATTAGAAACACTTTAAATAGCTTTTATAAGGCATTGAAAGAAAGTGATAGTTACATTAAATTCTTATTTTTAACTGGAATTTCTAAATTTTCAAATGTATCTATATTTTCAGCCTTAAATAATCCTGATGACATCACTTTATCCCAAGATTTTTCAACTATTTGTGGTTACACTCAGGATGAATTACAGTCTAATTTTTCTTCACACATTGAAAATTTAATTGAAAAACAAGGTTTAACTGAAGAGGAAACTTTAAATTATATTAAGTTTTGGTATGATGGTTACAGTTGGAATGGTGTGGATAAGGTTTATAATCCTTTTTCAACCTTAAAATTATTTAAAGAAAATAGCTTTGATACACATTGGTTTGAAACAGGGACACCTAAATTTTTAACGGATTTTTCATATAATATCGAAACTATTTTAGAGCCAGTTGATACAATTAAATCTGATTTTGATGATTTTGATCCTTTAAATATTTCTCAAAATGCTTTACTTTTTCAAACAGGATATTTAACAATAAAAAATGTGGATGAAAATAAAATGCCTCCTATTTATAGGTTAAATATTCCCAACTTTGAAGTTAGAAGGGCATTTTTCAATAATCTTGTCAGTGAATTTTCTAATGTTTCTATTAATGATTTAATGAAATATAGGAAGATTTTTTGGGAAAGTGTTCTTGAAGGAGATGAAGAAACTATTAAAGAAATTGTTGGTGACTATTTAGCTCCTATTCCAAATATTCTCAGAAGTAAAGAAGAGAAATATTATCATGCATTGATATTCAGGTGGTTACTCTCTATGGGGTTTAACATCCACTGCGAAGTGTTAACCTACAGTGGAAGAGTCGATGCAGTTATTGAAAAAAATAATAAAATAATTATTATAGAATTCAAACAGGATAATGAACGATCAATTGATGAAATGATTAAAGAATCACTTCAACAAATTGAAGATAGAAAATATGAAATACCATATAAAGGTAAAACTATAATTAGAATGGCAATTGTTTTTAGTAAAGAAAAAATTGGTTGCAAAATAGAAAAAGATATTTTTTAAAGCAACGATAAAAAATAAAAAATGTTTATTTTAATTATAAAAGTGTTTTATATTATAAAAAGATTAAAAATAAGAAAATAAAAAGTAAAACAATGAATAGAAGAGTAAATAAAGCTCTAAATTAAAATTAGCTCATATTTATTGCTCTAATCAATCTTGATGCCTGATTTCTAAGTTCAGTATTTTTAATTGTTTTACTACTCTGTATTTTAAGAGCAAGTTCAAGAGCTTTTGTAACATCTTTAGGTTTTAAATTTTCAGCCATTTCAAGATAAGTTTGAGCTTCTTCATCATTAATATCTAAGTCTTCTTTATGTTCTTTTGAATTTTCAAGAACGACTTTACAATCTTGTATTAAATCATTGTCTAAATTAAAATTTCCAACTTCACATTTTTTCATTAAATCTTTATCTTCCATAATGACAACCTCACATAAAATTTTTTAATAATACATTAATTTATTTATAATTATTTAATATTTATTATTTATCATTTACTATATATTGGTATTATTATTTGTTAATATTTTTTAATCTTAGTTTTCATTTTTTTTAATTATTTTTAATTATTTATTTTAAAATAATCAATTAAAATATCTGGAATCTATTTAGATAATATTTAATAAGATAATATCTAATAGTGATAAATAATTATTTTTCATCTATTGTTTGAAGTTCTTAAATAATATCTCTTAGAAATAATATCTCTTAATATATGAGATAATTATTAACAGATAATTATATATTATAAAAAGAATAGAAACATATGAATGTTTAGTGGAAATTTATTTCAAACAATTGGGCAAATAGCTGTAACATTTGTGATTAGTTTAATAATTATTCTTATTCTATCTCTTATTTTAGGGATTATCCTTTTAAAGAAGAATACGCTTATATTTCCAAGGTTGGTTCTTTTTGCTTTAGATTTTTTATATTCTCCTTTAAAGAAATTATCAAAAACTTTAGGGTTTGATGAGATAATGGTTGATCATATTGGAGTTGAAATAAGAAATCAAATCAATGAGAATAATTTTAAAGATATTGATAATAAAAAGAAAATTTTAGTTTTTCCCCATTGCTTAAGAGATCCTAATTGTGAAGCAACATTAAATGAAACTGGTCTTGTTTGTAGTAGCTGTGGAAAGTGTGCTATTGGTGTTATCAAGCCAAAAGCTGAAAAAATAGGTTATAAAGTGTTTATAGTTCCTGGTTCGACTTTTGTTAATAAGATAGTTGAGGAAAATGATTTTGATGCTGTTCTCGGAATTGCGTGTTATGAAGATCTCAATAAATCAATGATGAAATTATCTAATTTTAATCCTCAAGGTGTTTTACTTTCAAGATCAGGTTGTTTTAAAACAGCAGTAGATGTTAAAACAGTTTTAGATAAAATTGGTTATTATGATATCTTCAATGATGATAAAATAAAAATAGTTAATCCCTGTTCTAAAAATGATAGTAACTGTTTTCAAAAAGATAAGGATATATCTAAATAATAGGGATTTGATACTCTCTGAAACTTATTGTATTTGATTATTATATGTACATTTAATAAACATTTAATACTTGTATAAAATAATTATAAATATGAACTGTTATATACTTAAATTTATTAAGTTATTAATTAAAATATTATTAAATTATATACTCTAAATTAATATAATATTACTGAAATAATTCATTTAATGAATAAGATAAAAAGTTGAAATCATGGTTGAAACTGTTGGAATGATATTGTGCGGTGGATTTGGAAAGAGGCTAAGACCTGTTACTGAGAAAATTCCTAAACCACTTGTTGAGATTAAAAAAGATTACACTATCTTAGATAAACAATTATTTGATTTTAAAAATGCTGGTGTTGATGAAGTTTATCTTTCAGCTGGATTTTTGCATGAAAAGATCCAAGAAAGATTCGGTGATGAATTTAAAGGTGTCAAATTACATTATATTATTGAAGATGAACCATTAGGAACTCTTAATGCAATTAGATTAGGGATGTCAGCTATTGATAATTATAAACAGTGTGTTATAAGAAATGGGGATATTGTGAGTGATATAAATCTCTCAAAAATGATAAAAAAAGGAGAGAATTCTGATTATCCCTTTTCGATTTTCATTACTCAAATGAGATCTCCTTATGGAATTGTTGAGATAAACGGTGATAGATTAACTTCATTTAAAGAAAAACCATTGTTGAATTATTATATTAATGGTGGAATTTACTTTTCTAAAGAGGCTATTGATTTTAGTGAATTTAAAACTGGGGATGTTGAAAAAACAATATTTCCTGTAATGGCTAAGGAAAATAATATAGGTTATTATAAGGAGGATGGTTTGTTTTGGATGGCTATTGATACAAATAAAGAGTTGGAAGCTATTAAAAAAGAATATATTAATAAAATAGATAAGCCTTGGGGATATGAGAAATTGTTAATTCAGACGGATAAATATCTTACAAAGGAGCTTTTTATTAAAGAAGGTTATCAAACATCTTTCCATTATCATGAACAGAAAGATGAAACCATGTATATTCTTCAAGGTGCAGGTTATGTAGAGTTTGAGGATGGAAAAGAGTATTTTGGTGAAAATGATACAATAAGAATTGAACCCCACAGGAAACATACTATTGTTGCCAGCGAAAATACAACTTTACATGAGGTTTCAACATCTTTCTTAGATGATACAACAAGAGTTAAAGATTACTATGTTCGATAATTAAGAGTTAATTTATTAGATTGTTTTTAAATATATGGATAGATTAGTATTGTAGTAGGTTGTTGAATTTATTATAAAATACATATTTAAGTTTATGAATTAGTAATATTAATATATCATAATATTGTAAAATAAATATAAAAAAGCATGTTTCTAATTTTTTGAAAACATCGAAACTTTTTCTAAAAGTTTCTTCTAAACTTGTGGTGATTTGGATGGATGAAGTAGAATATAGAAAAGAATTATTAGAATTAGAACGCAGATACTACGATAAAATGGACAAATATCAAGAAGAATATAGGTTAGAATCAAGAAAAAATAGAGAAGAAATAAAAAATACGGAAAAATTTTATTTAACTGTTTTAAGTTTGTTTTTAGTTGTTTTAGGTGTTTTATTAACATTATTAAAATTTTGGAGAGTCTAAAAATAAGAAAATTATAAATTTGTCATCTGAGTAGTTTAGGAGAACACTATATTGAGTTAAAAGATAAATTCATGAGATCTTTTAACTCCAAAATACAACTTTACATGAAGTCTCAACATCTTTCTTAGATGATACAACAAGAATTAAAGACTATTATGTTCGTTAAAAGTTATTGATTTACACTTGTTTTATTATATTCATTGACATAATTTTAAGTAGGTGACTTTTAAATAGATATACTTGTTTTATTTTACTTAGATATATAATTGTTTTATTAGATTAATTATTTTATTCTATTTAATTTTATTTAATTAAATATTTTGATATAGTATTTTATTGATTTTTTATAACATTTATTAAAAATTTTTATTAAGAAATTATTCTTAAAATTATTTAAATTTAAATTTGAAGATATTTAAAACTTTTTAAAAAAAATTTAATAAAAATATGATGTTGATAAGTTCGGTAAATTACTATATAACCTGCATACAGTGCATAAAATTTATTAAAATTATGTATGTTTAGATTTATAAATTAATAAACTTAATATAATCTAATTATGAAAGATACATTTTTATGATTAATAGTGGAGTATTGTTTAATGAAAGTTTTGCATTTAAGTACTTACAATACAAAGTGTGGGATTGCTGACTATTTAAGATATTTGCTCAGTGAATTTGAAAAAATAGATGAATATCATGATGTATATCCTATAAATATGGATGTACAAAAGAAAAGAAAATATAATGAAGCAATTGAATATTATGAAGAATTCATTAAAAAAGCACAAAAATATGATATAATTCATATTCAACATGAATTTGGAACATTTACTGGAGACTATCCCATTTATGAGTCTTTTAAATTGTTTAGTCATATCTTAGAAGGGATAAAATATAAAAAAGTATTTGTTACTTTTCATTCACCACCAATTCCATTATTACATAATAAAATATTTAACAAAGTTTTCAAAAAATATAGTTTTGTTAAATACTTTCAAAATAACAATAATTTCATTGGTTTGGTTCATAATAACATTAATTTAAATCAATATCTAAATGCAGGGATTTCCAATGAACAAATCAAAAAAATTTTCCATCCAACTCCAGACATTTTAAGTAATAATATGCTAAATGAAAAATTAAAGGAAGAAATAATTAAAAAACTTAATTTAGATAAAAATTCTAAGGTTTTGTCTATCACTGGATTTATTAATAATAGTCTTGAAGGACGAAATATATTGGTAAGATTGTTGGTCACATTATTAAATAGTAATGGGTTTTCATTGAAAGGGCAGGATATTGGAATAAAGATACTTAATCAACTTCCAGAAAATTATAAATTTATTTTATTAGGCGGAAAACATCCTCATGGAAGTTCTATTTATTATGATAAGATTGTAGAGTATATTCATGAGAATAATTTAACTGATCGTGTTTTAATAACTGGGTTTTATGATGAAAAAGATTTAGCAACTTATGCTGAATTAATTGATATATTCCTTGCACCTTATTCAAACTCGTTCACTGCAAGTTCTGGAGCCATTAATGTCGATATACAATGTAGAAAGCCTATAATTGCTTATGACATTGAAAGTTTTAAGGAGATTAATAGCGAACTTGAACCATTAGTCTTGGTTAAGGATGAAAATTCTATGAAAGAGAAGATTTTAGAGTTTGAAAAAGATAGTTCATTAAAAAAATATTATACTAATCAGGAAAAATTGTATCTTAAAAATAATTCCTATGAAAAATTAGCAAAGCTACAATTGAAAATGTATAAATCTGTAATGAGCCATTAACAACTGTTTATCTTAATGTATAAACCGTACTTTAAAATAAACTGTTTATTCGCTGATTTTTTTTTATTGAAATTAAATAATTTTAAAAATAACTAATTTAAATTTATAGGCTTTGATATTATTAATTTAATATAATGATTTTTTTATACAATTTCTTATTGTTGAAAATTTATTTTCAACTTAGAAGAATTTATTCTTGGTTTTTGAAAATATCATCAATTAAAAATAATTTATTTCATTATTAAATAATTTAAAATTAATTATATTTGAAAATATACTATTTAATTAAATAAAACTTAAAATAAAATAATATTATATCTATTTGAAAAGTCCATTACTTAAAAAAATTATGTCAAGAACCATATATTTAATTATAAGAAGTAATAATAATTATTAATAATTTAAATAAGTATCTTTATTACATTTAAATTAAAGATTAAAACATATCAAATATTGATTAAGATGGTTAACATTTAGGATATTCATAATCACTTGTTAATAAAAGTCAGACATTTTAATTGAAGATAATGGTTAGATATTTTTAGTTTAGGAATAAAAATCGGATATTAATTAGGAGATAATTAATGGGGAAGTTTAATTTTGCCAAGACTGAGATTGATGGTGTTTATATAATTGAGCCCATCTGTTTTGAAGATGAAAGAGGATTTTTCATGGAGACTTATAATGGGCAAGATTTTAAAAATAATGGCTTGGATGTTGAGTTTGTTCAGGATAATCATTCAAAGTCGAGAAAAGGTGTTTTGCGAGGACTTCATCTTCAGTATAATAAACCTCAAGGTAAACTCGTGAGAGTTATTAGTGGTAGGGTTTTTGATGTAGCCGTGGATTTAAGGAAATCATCAAAGACTTATGGTGATTATGTTTCTGTGATTTTATCTGGTGAAAATAGGAAACAACTTTATGTACCCCCAAATTTTGCTCATGGATTTCTGGTATTATCAAAAGAAGCAGAATTTGTGTATAAATGCACTGATTTTTATGATGGTGAGGATGAGGGAGGTATAATATATAATGATAAAGATATAGCTATCGACTGGCCGTTAGATGAAGTGGGTGAGGAAAATCTTGTTTTATCATCTAAAGATCTTAATTGGAAAAGTTTGAAAGAGACAGAAACTAAGTTTTAAAAAAATGTTTATTAATTTTGGTGTTATGATTTGTTTCAAAACTAAAATTTAAATAATTTTAAAAATAATTTTTTTAATAAAAACAGGTTATAAAAGTTTTGGTATTAATATAATTCAATTTTATTATTTGTTTAATTAAAGGAGAAAACATTATGTGTGGAATAGCTGGAATTGTTTATAAAGATCGTAAAGTACATAATGCTGGAGAAGATATGGGTAAAATGTTAGATGCATTACAGCATCGTGGACCAGATTCAGCAGGATTTGCCATTTATGGTGGTGTAAATTTAGAAGAAGATGAATATAATGTAAACATTCAAATAAGTCAAAAAAAAGGTCTTCTTGAAATGGTTAAAGATGTTATAAACCAAAAAACACCTATAAATTCTGATCAAATATTTACTTCAGATGAAGATGATACATTAGTCTACAGAGCTACAATATCTCTTGATAATTTTAGACAATTAAATCCTCTTCTTCATAAAATCGATGCTGTTGATGATGCTGTTGTAGTATTAAATGGAAGCCATTCTTTTGAAATGATAAAAGATATTGGTTATGTTAAAGATATTGTAGAAAAGTATCATGTAAATAAGATTAAAGGTACGCATGCCATTGGACATACAAGATTTTCTACAGAAAGTAATGTGGATAGGTATCATGCTCATCCTTTTCAAACTTACATAATAAAAGATGTTACTGTTGTGCATAATGGACAAATAACAAATTATTGGAGGATAAGAGACCAATTAGAAAGAAAAGGGCATGTTTTTGAAACTAACAATGACACTGAATGTTTGGTTCACTACATTGCAGATAAGTTAGATCAAGGTCATTCTTTAGAAGAGTCATTAAATCAATCTGTTGAAGATATGGATGGACCTTTTTCTTATATTATTGGAACTCCAGAGGGAATAGGAATAGCTAAAGATAGATTAGGTCTTAGACCTGGAGTCATGGCTGAAAATGATAAAATGTTTGCAATTGCATCTGAAGAAGTTTCACTTAGGCAAGTAATGGATATTAAGGATGTTGAGCAAATATCTCCTGGAGAAGTAAGAGTTTATGAGTTGTAATACTACACAGATTTATATCCTAAACATATCAAATACATTTCTGAACTTTTTTTTCGAGAAGAATTAGGTTTTGTTGTTTTAACAACTCTGAATTTTTCAATATTAAAAAAAATTTTTAAATCAGAGATTTTGTCTCTTAATTTCCTCACTTTGTTCAAAACAATGGGAATTTCATTCCCTAAGTTTCTCGTTCTGCTCGAAAAAACGGAAATTTCGTCTCCTAAGTTCCTCACTTTATTCGGAACAATGGGAATTTCATTCCCTAAATTTCTTGCTCTGCTCGAAATAACGGATACTTCGTATCCTAAGTTCCTCATTTCATTCGGAACCAAGGATTTTCTAACTTAACAAGTTAATGTTC
>JAITGU010000164.1 GCA_031280375.1 Candidatus Methanovirga procula
TCCAATTTTTCTCCTGTGAAATTATCTGGTGGTGAAAGACAGAGAATAGCTGTTGCACGAGCTCTTATTAATTCTCCTTCAATTATTCTCGCTGATGAGCCTACTGGTTCTTTAGATTCGGTTAATTCTCAAAAAATTATTGATTTGTTGAAGGATCTTCATGAAAGAGAAAATATTACTTTAGTTATTGTGACTCATGACCATGATGTTGCAATTCAAGCCAATAGAATTATTAATATCTTAGACGGGAAAGTAGTGAATTAATTAATTATTAAACAGGGAATATAATAAATAAATTAAAGCCATTGATTTATCATATAATTCATAGTTCATCTCTGGTGTTTTTTTTATTTACTTATAGTCATTTTTGGAAAAGTTTTTAAATCAAAGATTTTAAAATGTTAGAAAATATTGGTTCCAAACATTGTGAGGAACTTAGGAACCTGAGGTTCTGTTATTTTCTTAATTTTCAATGCTATTATTATCAATCATATTCTTATTTTTTAATTATAGTCCTTGACATAATTTTTTTAAGTAATGGACTTTTTAAATAATTATACAAACATGTTTTTTGGTGAGCTATTTTCTTTGTGGTAATTACCCAAAGCATAGTTAACATGTTCAATTGTTATTTCATCAGATTCTTCTGAAATTGCTTTATGGAGTGAGGATTTAAGCATTTTCTCTTTTATATCTCTTCCTGAAAATCCTTTAGTTAAATCAGCTAACTGTTTGCTTGTTGGTTTAATAGCTATTGGTAAACTATCCATATATTTATTGAGAATAGCTATTCTTTCTTTTTCATCTGGAAGGGTGAATTCAAACTCATCTTCAAAACGGCTTCTAATTCCATAATCTAATTGTTCTGGATTGTTAGTTGCTGCAATTGTAATAATTCCTTCATTATTATTTATTCCATCCATTTCAGTTAAAAGAGCATTTACAATTTCTGAAACATCTCCTCTTATCGATTGGTATTTCCTATGAAGTCCAATAGCATCGATTTCATCGATGAATATAACTGAAGGAGAATTTTTCCCTGCTTTTTCAAATAAGTCATGTATTGAAGATGCACCATCTCCAACATGATCGCCGATTAAATTCGTTGCTTTGATTAAATACAAGGAAACATCAAGTTCATTAGAAAGGGCCTTAGCTAACATTGTCTTCCCTGTACCTGAAACACCATAAAACAATATGTTTCGTGGAGCCCAATCTGCAAATTTTTCAGGATTTTTAAGATATTTCATAATAACTTTACATTTGGTTTTAGCTTTTTGTTGACCTATAACATCATCTAAACTTAGATCAGATTTAACTGATAAAATATCTTTATTCTTATCACTATTTAAAAGAACTATAGAAGTATTCTCACCAATGATGGAATTATTAGGATATGCTGTTATAATCTTAAAAGCGAAGTCTGGAAGTATTCTCTGGTCAAAAAGATAAGATCCTTCAACAGCAAGAGAACCTATCCATTGTTCTTTAGCATATATTTCAAAAAGTTCTTTATTCTCAACTTCTAAGTTTGAGACATCCATCACAGGTAATTTAAATGGAAATCCAGCACCTTCAACAACAACAGCTTTTGCTTCTTTTTTTATCTTTACAGAAGCAACTGAAATATTGGGGCTATGAAATACTTGCTCTTTTGGTAATTTATTCAATCTCACTTATTCACAACTCCTCCAACAAACTTTTTACAAAGAAAATCGAATATTTCTCTAAGAATAAAAAACCAAAGGTTTGTCAAAGATTTTTATTATTAGTAAGTTTAGCTTATTAATCTTATTGAAAATAATATTAATAACTATCTTCAAATATGATATTAAAATGAAAATAGTTAATTTATTAAATTATTTAATATTAATTATTATATAAATGTTGAAATTAAATATACACTTTAACTTATAAATATTTTACTTAGAATTTTTTATATAACAAGTTTTATATTCTGAAAATGTCTAACAACTCAAGTTCCTAAAAGATTGGTTGATTCATTTTCAATTTAAAGAACGATTCTATCTTATTTTTTTGTGTAAAAATAATTGTTAGACAGATTCTACTTTCCTTAATTTTTTTATTTTATTTTTTTTAAAAAAAGAAGATCGTGGGGGATTAAATTTGAAAAAAATATTAAACAAATTAATTGATGGTGAAATTAGTGTTTATGAAGCTGAAAGTCTTCTAAAAATCGATAATATTAAACAAATTGAAGAAATAGCCAATATCGACCTTTTTCGAAAGTATCGTTCTGGTTTTCCAGAGGCAATTTTAGCAAAGGGTAAAACTTATTCTGATTTATTATTGATTATTCAAGATTATCTTGAGGATGATAACAATAAAGATAAATTAATAGTCACAAAGTTGGAAAATGATGTTTACAAGAGAATAATTGAGGATGCTCATACTATAGAAAATTTTAATTACTATTACAATGAAAAAGGAAAAGTTTTAGTTATTAAAAAAAAGGATGAAAAAGAAAATTGCAGATATAAAATAGGTTTGATAAGTGCTGGCACTTCGGACATTCCAATAGCTGAAGAATCAAGGATTATTGCTCAAGAAGGTGGTTGTGACATTATTAAATCTTATGATGTTGGAATAGCTGGAATTCATAGACTTTTTCCTAAACTTAAAATAATGATTGAGGAGGATGTTAAAGTTTTAATTGTTTGTGCTGGAATGGAAGGTGCTTTAGCTTCTGTTGTAGCTGGATTAGTAGATATTCCAGTTATTGGTGTTCCAACTTCTGTTGGTTATGGATTAGCTTCAAATGGCAAAGCAGCTATTTATGGTATGCTTCAATCTTGTTCACCTGGTCTTTCAGTTGTAAATATTGATAATGGTTTTGGAGCAGCTATTTTTGCATTATCAATTATCAAATTAATTGATGATTAATTGGTTGAAAAATTAAAACTATAGAAAAATTAAAACTATAAATATGGCTTTGAAAAAATATAAATGTTAAGTTCATAAATTATTAATTTTGTTAAATATAATTTATAAATTGAACATAAGAGATTATCAATAATTAAAATCAATTTTTTTGGAGGTATGATGTGGAACTCACTGGACTTGTAGGATTAATGGGGTGTAGTGCTTCAGTTTTTGCAATACTTTTAAATTTAGCAATGTTACTGCAGATTAGAGATATGTGGACTAGTCAGACTCATGAAGGGATAAATCCTATCATGATTCTTTTCATGTTTTTAAATAGTTTCTTTTGGACTTTGTATGGATTTTTCCAGCAAGATTGGTTTATGATAATACCCAATACTTTAGGAACAATTTTCACTCCCATAGTTTTGTTTTTGATTGTTTACTTTGCACACAAGAAGTATGTTACTAAAAGAATATCTAAGAAATTGATTGAAAAAGAGATTGAGAAGCGTTCAAAATAGATTTAAATAATTTAAAAAAAATTAAGTGATGTTTAGGTTGAAATTATATTGGGGAATGTGATTATGGATTTAAATACTATACTTTCTTTATATGGGTTTAATGGAGAATATATTTCTTCAACGCTTTTACTTGTTTTTATTATTGTTGAATTTGTACAAACTTTGAATTATAAAAAAGGGAAAAATAATGTTGGTTTTAGTCTTTTTATTCCTTTAATATTTCTTATTCAGCTATCTTTTGCGATTTATGGTTTTGTGCATGATATTATCCTGTTTTTGATTAATACAATTGGATTAATATTTGCACAGTTAATATTATTTGTGATATTTTATTATGGTTCAGATTAGTTTCAATATTATTAAAAAAGAATTTAAATCACTTGTTTATTTATTGGAGGAATTATCCTTATGTCAATATATTTTATATCCTATTTGAGTGGAGCATTTTTCGGTTCTTTTTTTTCTTTAGTTTTAAGTATTTATGCATTATATAGGATTATGTGCATACTTAGAACTGGAAATTTTGATAAGAACTTAAGTTTAATTAAATTGTTATTATTATTTTTTATTAACCTATCTCTTATGATGTATGGTTTATACACAGATAAGAATAATATAATCCTCTTCAGGGTTTCTTTTGACCCTCTATTTGGAATTATTAATATTGTTGCTATGTTAATTTCTTTATTGTGTTTAATTTTAGGTATTACTGAATTTAAAAATATGGACTGATAATCACATCTAATTAAAATTCCATATCTATAAATTAAATTATTTGATCTTTAATAAATTCTTAAAGAGAGTTTTTATCAATATGTTATTTTATAATGTATGACACCAATACAAATATCTTCTACTAAAAAATACTAATAATAAAGAAATAAATTCACAATTACTATATATAGAGGAAAAATAATATGTCTTTTTTCACATGGTTTGTACAAATTGGATCAGCAGGTTTTGCCATATGTTTAAATATTGGATTAATATTTCAGATTAGGAGTATGTGGATTCGCCAAACTCATGAAGGAATAAATGCTATACTTGTACTTTTCATGTTTTGTAATAATTTTTGTTGGATGATGTATGGGTTTTTAAAGAATGATTGGACCGTGTATGTGCCTAACACTTTAGGAACATTTCTCGCTCCAATAACTTTATTTTTAATTGTTTATTTTACACATAGACAATATTCTGCTAAAAAAAGCACAATGGAACATTAATTTGATTTTAAAATGAAGTTTATGAACATTTAACTATATGATTTTCTCCGATGATTTAAAATTCAATATCTAAGATTTCTCCTATGTGATTTATTATATGTTCTGCATTACTTTTTAGCTCATCAGTCACATATTCACCTTGTTCCAAGGTTAAAACACTTACATCTGATTCTTTCAATGCTAAAACATCGTTGGATCCATTACCAATCATCATTACTTTGTAATTATCATTTTTTAATTTTCTAACAATATCCTGCTTTCTTTTTGTATTTGCAGTTGTAAATATATTTTCATAGGGTATATTTATCATTTTTCCAATTTCATATAATGATTCAGCTTTATCACCTGAAGCTATAAATGATTGAATACCACGATTTTTCAATGTTGCTATTACAAACCGAACCTTAGGAAATATTTTTCCTCCAGCTGCAATTACATGGGTTATTTTATTTTTTGTTCCATCAAAAACAAATGCTGACCCACTACAGATTTCTATAGATTTATTTCTACTTTTCAAATCTTCTGCAACTTCTTGGAACTCTTTTAATAATGTTTCATCTTCTTTCAATCCTTCCATGATTTCTGTTCCTGTAATTTTTGAGATAGAATAGCTAATATCTATATGGACATTGTATTTCTTTAGGAAGTGATAAAATCTCATATTTCCATCAGCACGCATTATACAAGTCTTAGTATCAATTTGCAATACAACAAGAGCTGATTTACTTAATTTATTTATAGTTTCTAATGTACTTTCTCTGTTTTCAATTCTGCCAACTTTAAGATTTTTTACTGATCGGCATCTTTTAATTAATGTTCCAGCAACATCAAAAACAACAGCTTTTTTCATAATTTATACTTCCTTTAATTATTTTTATAATGAGATGTCATATTAAGTTTGAAATTAATATTATATCTTCTTGACTTATTTTCCTTACTATATATTAATATATATAATATCATAAAAGATTTTTATAAATAGTAAAAAGTTTAAGATTTTGACTGTGTAAAAAATTCAATGGGTGGCATGTTAATGCCGATGCAAAATAGATCCAAAAGTGTTATATGAACATAATATTTAAATAGGAGAAAGGATAACAATTAATATCATGAT
>JAITGU010000047.1 GCA_031280375.1 Candidatus Methanovirga procula
TCACGGCTCTTGGATCTGCCGACAGGAAATACAACAATATACAGTATTAGAAAGCATATACTGTACAGGAAACAGAACCTAAAACCAATCTACGAACTCCATAGTTCGTAGTGATTCAATCCGTGATGGTTTTATTGCACTTAACTGCACTGATTGGTCTTTAATTAGTTGTTGGATAGCACAACAATTAAATTATCATTTTCGTGTGTATAATGTTGTTTGCACAAGTGGGGGGGCATGTACGTCCAGCACTCCTTGAACGGGGGGGGTGGTGGTGATTGGATGAGCACAGACCCAGCAGCAATCAGCGACAAGAACGATAGACAATATAATTGTTTGTTTGATGTTTGGTGCGACACCGACAACGGTTCCACCATTGTAGATACCAGTGATGAGAATCAATTGCTTGGTTGGATGCACTGGTAAATATGTTGCGTGCATTCCTTGAATTAATCAGTGTGAGTTTGGCTGGTTTTGTTTGTGCGTTTTTAATATATATCATATTATAGGAGGAGGTATAAAATATGTTTAAAAAGATGTTTAGTTTAATGATAATAGCTGTTTTAGTTATTAGTAGTGTAGGGGCTGTTGCAGCAGCGGATAAGTTCATTACTGTGTATTCTAGGACACAGGAGAATGATGGTGATGGATGGATAGAGTTAAAAAGTAGTTGTAACACTAAAATGACGGAATTTTTTATTAAGCCTGGTGAGACTGTTAGGCTAAATTTAACTGCGATAGATTACTGGTTTCAAGGTTATGGTTTTGATCGTTTAGATTTTAAGAGTGCTGGCAGGGAAGCTTGTTATAGTGCTCATTTGCACCATATTCAGAATTATAAATTGTGTCCAGTCTGGAAAGATGTGACTGATCTTACAGTTAATGTGAATTTTTATAAGAAAGCTGCTTATCGTAACAAGATGATGTTCCCAGGAGGTTGGTATCGTAAAGATGATACTTATTGTCAGTACCCAGTTTTTAAGCCTGTTAAGAACGCTGATGTGGATGATGTGTTTGCTGTGATTAGAGCTTAGCTGTGATGTCTGTGTTTAATTTTTTTTTTGTTTTTTTTTATTTTTTAGTTAATTTGGCACTGGATTGAAATATAAATAGTGATCCAGTGCTTAATTAATTAATAAGATAAAAAGTATGTTGATCAATTTTTGTGCGGTCTAAGAGAAGCATAGCTATCCTGGTTATGCTATCTCTCTTAATAATTTCCGATGTTGCTGCAAGTGTTTTTACAGATGATGGTAAAGTCTTTAAAAACCGTAGTATGCAAGAGATTGAAAAAGAGAGCGGAAACATTAGTGATAATGTTGATAACAGCACAATCATCAATGATATTGGTGATGAAGATGTAAATAATGTTAATGATGTTAGTGAAGTGCCTGAAACTATAACAGTTTACTGTTATCCATCCAGTTTTCATGATAGTGATTATTCTTATCGTTTGTATAAGACTGTTTGGAATGCAAGCATATTAAATATATGTAGTTTGAATCCTAAAGGCGTATTCGAAAAAGAATGGACACGACGATCAGACGATTGTGATTTCAGCTGTTTAACTGGATTTGAAAAAGATGAGCACGGTTATTCAATTAATGATTTTTTAATTGAGATTGAGGTTGTTTAAAATATAATTGAATAAACACGAATGTATTCTTTATTTGATTGTTAACCTCAATCATTTTTTTTGACTATGAAAAATTAAATCCAACACTACAAAGACTACTTCTGGTTTATTGATTAGATTTTTTCATCGAACTGCTCAATAATATGACTTACTATACAATTTTATAGGCAGGAGATAATCTTTCTAAACTAACTTATTTTACAGCATAATATATTATATATGAAGATACCATCAAAAATAATATTACAAATATATACAGGGAACTTATAAAATTTGCCTTGAGTTTATTATTTAGAACCTTAGACATAAATCTACTGGATAGATAGTTAGACAGCTTAGTATTATAAAAAAGTAGCAAAAATAATGGAATAATGGGCATGAAATATCTTCCTTGTACTCCTACAATCTTTGTATATCCAATAGGAGTATAAGAAATGAATTCAAAAAGAAATACTAAAAATGAAACCATTGAAAAAATAAATAAAGGAATTAATTTCTGTTTAAAAGACAATTTATACTTAAAATTATCTAACAAAGAAACAAATACTAAAAATATACAAAATAAAACAGCTAATGAAAATGGTAAAGAAGAATATGGATATCTGAAAACTCCAACAAATTGTGTGATATAACAATTCATAAAATATATCCAAGTATTTATTAAAATCGTTGGAAGATTTAATGGATTTGAAAGAATAAAATGAATATTATACTCTGGAGAAGTTAATAAACCATCTAATATAGGAGCATGATATAAGTATTTAAATAAGTGATTCCAATAGATTGTTGTGATTAAAGAGGGTAATAATATGATAAAGAATGAAATTAGTCTATTAAATCTTTTTTCAAATTTTTCTTTAGGAATCATGAAAATCAGCAATGTAGCTATTGCATAGGCTTGTTTTGAAAAAGATAAAGCAAAAACTAAAATTAGTGAAATGAGAATATCTTTATTAGAAGTTTTATCTTTAACCAAAGCTAAATACAAAAAGAAACTTATTGTTAAAAAACAAAGCCCTAAATTCAAGCTATCCGCAGACAAAGAAGCAGCTTGATAAAGAGTCATAGGCATCAAAGCAACCAAAAACAAAACATACTTATGAACAGGAATAATCTTAATTGCAAAATAAATAAGAACTATGTAAATTAAAAGATTAATTAAACGACCCAAATACATCAAAAACAAAGGAGAAGAATTAGACAAACTCCCTAAAAAAATCACAGCTCCACTTGCCAAATAAGGTAAAGGAGGGTAAATTGCAATATTAGAAACATTTACATTATATGTTTCATTAATATTTAATGGTTGTTGTAAGTAAGAATAAATCTTAGTGAAATTTGTTGGCTCAGTTAATGTGAAAACAGAGGATAAAATAACTATACTCATAGGCATTTGGATGATTTGACTTTGAGGAATTAAATGACTTTGACTAACATCAAAAGCTTTATAAAAATGAGAACATTCATCCGATACTGCAAGAGGCTGATTAATAACTACAAACACCAATCCAAAAATTAATGCCAAAATTACAAAGACTATTTCGGGTTTATTGATTAAACTTATTCTCATAAAAACAACCATTATAATGAATTATTAAATCTTATAGCTTATAATTATATTTTTTTTACAAAATGAATTATTGATGTAATTTAATTAATATTTAAATTTATCATATCATTATTCTTATTTTTTAAAAATATTATTTATACTCGTTTTGTAATTAAAATTAATAATTTAATAAATTATTAAAAATATAAAAAAAATTTATAAAACTGGTAAAATATTATATATTTAAAAAACTTCAAATCATCTTTTTAACTTCTTTAAGAATATCTTTAGCATATATTGAAGAGAAGATTATTCCTAAAATATTAACCATACCAAAAGTTATGAATCTATCAAGTAGAGTTATAGTTCCAGCTAATGTTTTAGGAACATTGAAAAGGGAAAAAAGAGCTATTTGAGAATATTCAATTGAACCTATTCCTCCAGGTATAAGTGAAATAATACCAATCATATTGGACAATAAATATAAAACAGTTATAACAATAAAACTTAATTCAAAATTAAATGCTTTGAATAAAGCATATAAACGAAAACATTCAAATAACCAAGAAATTATAGATAAAATCAGTAGAATAATGAAATTTTTAAAGTTAGTGAAAGATGTGGAATGTTGAACCATGTTTTTCAATCCATTTGAAACATTAATATGAATATTTTCCACTTTTCTACTATTTAGTCTTAGTTTAAGAAGTACTTTACGAATTTTATCAAGAAGCCATAAACCTGATTCTTCCCTATAGTTCAACAAGTAAATAAATAAAACTACAATCGTGTTTAATATTCCTCCTATCAATGGAATTAAAGTATATGGGTAAGGAATGAAAAATATAGAACCTAACAACAAACAGCTTATCACTGATAAATCAAAGAACCTCTCTGTTACAGCAGCGGACAAACCCTTTGAAACAGATATTTTATTAATCTCAGCTCCAGCCATAGCACTTAAAGCCTCTCCACCAGCTTTCATTGGTGTGAAATTTCCTGCAAATAATCCAATGGTCTTAACAATGAAATTTTTCCTAATTTTGTATGGTTGATCTATTATAAAACCCCATCTTAATGCTCTAAGAGAAATGATAAATATATGAACAAAACAAGCTAAAAGGATGTAATATATATTGGCTTCATGCAAATCTTTGATTATTTCAATAGGATTAATCCACAAAATCAATAATATAATTAAAATAAAACCAGCGAAAAGAAAGTAATTTTTTTTCATTAGAAAGTTATCCTTGTTAAATATTAAAATTATAAATTTTAATAATAATTTGTTTTAAATATCTTTAATCAATTATGATTCCTCAATGTTCCTGAAAGTAATTTTACGGTTGGAAGATTTTCATATCCCCTTACTAAAGTAGGAAGCTTTAAAAATCACTTAAGATAAATTACCAAAATCAGTTCTAAACAAATTAAATATTTTTATATTAATAATGTTATATATTATACTAAATTATATAAGTTACTATATATGATTTTTAAATTTTTTGTTTAATAATCAGAGTAAAAATAGAATAATAACAATATCTATCATTTAATCAATCATTTTTCTCTTAAAACAGTTCATTCTTGGCTAAAAGTTTTAATTTATCTAAATTAGCAAAGAGAATATTATGGGGTCATACTCCATAGATGAATTTTTTGTAATTTCAAATACTAATATTTATTTCAGGAACTGTTAAATAAAGAAAACTATAGTATGATAAAATTCATACTATAAACTATGAATATAAAATATAAAAAAAACTCAACATTCTGCATATATCATTAAATTTTCATTTAGTATTAGTGATTAAATATTAGAAAAAAAGTTTTAACAGAACCTATAATGGCAAAATTAAAAGAAATATTCATAGATCTTGGAAATAATCATTATAATGTAGAATTTAGAAGAAATTAATTTTGAAGAAGATCATATACATTTTCTAATATCAACTAATCTTGATTGTAATAATGCAGAGATTTGTTCAAATGTATAAAATCAGCAAGTAGTAGATTAATTAAAAATGAATATCTGGAAATAAAAGATAAATTATATAATTCAGCATTTCTGGAAATATAGGATACTTTGTAAACCAGTACATGGAAGTGTTAATATTGAAACAATCAAAAAATATGTTGAAAATCAAAGAAGTGAATAAATCACAAGAATTTCTCTTAAAACCAACAAAAGAACAAGAAAAAATACTATATCAAACCTTTGGAATAGAAAGATATATGTTCAATTTTTTGAAAGGGTTGGATGATTTTACATATAAATATCCTTGCTATGCTAATTCTATTGATTGTAATAGCTAATCATAAATCTACTAATAAAATTAGTATTAAAACGATTGATAGTGTTAAAAATATCATTAGTTTTGGTAATGATGGAATATCCACAAGTATTCAAAGAATATCGTATAATTTCAAATAGGGAATGGAGAAATATTTTCAGAAGATTAGAGATCCTAAGTTTCTAAAACAAAAAGCTGAAAAATTGAATGAAATGAAAAAGAATGGAGCACAGATAAGTAAAATAGAATATATTTCAGCTGAATATGGTAAACCTAATTGAAAAAGTAAAAAGAATCCTGTACAGTCATGTTACATTAATAATCAGAATTTAAAACCTAACTATGTTGAGCAAACTATTAATGTAACTAAATGTGATAGAGTTAAAACACGAAATTTTTAGCTAAAACTACAAGTGATAGCCATTGGTATGAAATCAAAAGACAATTAGAATACAAATCAGAATGGTATGGTAAACATTTTGAGGTTGTTAATGAATCATATACTTCTAAAACCTGTAGTAAGTGTGGTTATCAGAATGATAAAATGGATCTTAATGTTAGATCATGGACATGTCCTAAATGTAAAACTAATCATGATAGAGATATCAATGCAGCTATTAACATCCGAACTGTTGGTTCAACAGGGATTGCCTTTAGTAAAACTAACATAAGTTAGTGGATTAGGAATCTATGAACCCCATAGCCCATAGTAGTTCAATTACTCAATATATATCTAACCTTAAGAATAATTTTTTAATTCATTGTAGTTTTAATAACTGTTAAAACAGGTAAGAGTGCCAAAAATCCTATTGTTAAAACAATTAGTATGTTGTCTATTCTTTCAATTTTCATTATTTGATTATTTATCCCAAATGTGAAAGGCAATAATGGAATCAGAGGTATGAAATATCTTAATTGTACCATCCAAATGTTATTAATTGAGCCTACTGGTGTCCAAGAGAGAAGTAAAGTTATATATGTCCCTACGAATATTATATAAACTGTTAAAAAAGATCCTATCCTTGATTTTACATTAATCGTTAGTTTATGTGGGTATAAAAAGCATATTGAGGATAAAAACAATGGATAAATAGTATTAACTAATAATGAACCATATAATGGAAAATTAAAGAACCCTGTAAACGATGCCTTGTTTGAAAAAAGATTTTCAATATAGTTCCCTATTTGTAGCATACTAACAAGAAATTCAGGAAAATGATTTTTTATAAATGATATTTGTTCTGTTGAATTAATGTTGTTTTTAATTAAAAAACCTTTTCTCCAAGAATTCACCATACTTGGTGTTGCATAACTGTTAGTCCATAAAATTGCCAATATGCCTAATATTAGTATGCCAATAACATTAAAATAATAATATTTTTTGAACTTAAATTTTTTAGGGTGTATGAGAAGTATTAAAAGTGATAAAGCAAAATAAGGAACTTTACACAAACCAATTAGCAAACACAAGAAGAAGAAAATAAATATTTCTTTCATTTGAATTGTTTTATCAGAAGATTTATACATGTAAAAGAAGTAAGCTATAATCAAAATACCTAAACCATTGACCATGCTATCAATACTAACAGAAGCTGATTGATAAATGGTTAAAGGTATACAGGCTATTACTATTAATGGTACTTTAAGTATTGGTGATTTACGAATAGCTAAAGCAGATAAAATAGCATAAAATAACAAATTGAATAATCTTGGTAGCCATAATAGCCATATAGTACTAAGGTTTAATAGTTTAGCTATGATTATTCCTAAACTTTGAGGTAAATAACCATAAAATGGATTTTGAGCAAATGCAGATGGATCATGATATGGTGTGTAATCAATGGGTAGTAAAGCATAAGTACTTGTAACAACCTTTTTATCCCAATCAATAAACAAATTATTAATGGATTTGATTGTTGTGTATGTTTCTGTCTCTGGATCATATTTTGGTATTAATTCGCCTCTTGATGTTATTTCTGCTCGAATTAAATGTTCTCCTTCGTCGTGAACAGAAAGAATTGGAGTAACAAAGCAAGTTAACACTCCAAAACATACTATTATTACAAATGCCGCCCGATGTATTTTATTTTTATCTTTCTGATAGTAAAGAATACAGAATATTCCTAAAAAAGACACTAACAATAGAATTAGAATATAGTTTGTTAGATGAGAATAATTATCGGCATTAAGCATTGATAAACTTAGAATAACAATGAATACTAAATACAAAGAAATATAATTTTTATTGTTAAAAATTGACTTGAAACTATTATAAAAGATTGTTAAATTCATTTTAGTCACCTTATTATACTTATTTTACCAATTACATATATGTCTGAAAGGAGTTTAATAATTTAAACAATATTATTGTCATTATGGCTATGTTTACCAATATTAATTTAATTATATCTTTAAATTAAATTTGAATAATATATATTAAATATTAAAGTTTTACGATTTTATAAGAACCTTTTAGAAACACGAAATTAGAAAATTTCGTTAAGTTTCTCACTTTGTTCGAAACAAAAGTTCATCAAAAGTTTTATAAGTTAAAAAAAATCAATTTTTTACTATTTATAAAATTTTACAAAATGACTATATCTATAATTTAACTTATAACAATAATATGATTTTATAATATGATTTCATAAACACTTAATTCACATAATGTAGTAAAGTCACATATCACTAATAACAACAGATTACTGTCATGATATTCCATGTTGCAATAAAACCTATAACAATTGTCATTATAATACTGTCAATCTTTTCATTACTATTATTTTGGTTATTTATTCCAAATACAAAAGGTAAAAGTCCAATCAAAGGAATGAAATACCTGTTTTGTACACCTTCAATATGATAAAGTTGTCCTACTGGTGTCCAAGTCAATAATTGAATAATGTAAGTTCCAATGAATAGTATTCCAATCACTAAAAAACCACCAGTTCTACTTTTTAATTTAATAAATGTTTTCATTGGATATAAAAAGAATATTGAAACTAAAAATATAGGATAGGTTACATTGATTAATTTAGAACCCCAAAAATGACTAATATTACAAAAAAACAATCCATTGAATAAACCTGGAAGGTAGTTACCTATTTGTAAGATAATAATAATGAAATCGTTAACATGATCTCTAATAAATAATAGCTGTGCATTTAAATCAACACCATTTTTAATTAACAAATCTCCTCTATATGATTCATTGTATCGTGGAATTGCATAACCTTTGCTCCATAATATAGCTATTAATCCCAATATTATTATCCCAAGAATACAAAATAAGTAATATTTTTTATATTTAAACTTTTTAATATGCACAAGCAATATTAAAAATGATAAAGCAAAATAAGGAACTTTACACAATCCTATTAACAAACACAAAAAGAAAAAAAATAATATCTCTTTCATCTGAATTGATTTATCAGAAGCCTTAAACATGTAGAAAAAATAAGCAACAATGACTAAACCCAACCCATTAATTAAGCTATCTATACTCTGAGAAGCACCCAAATAAATGGATAATGGCAAACATGCAACTGCAATTAATGGCATTTTAAGTATTGGTGATTTACGAACTGCATAAGCAGATAAAAAAGCATATAATATTAAATTAAATATTCTGCCTAACCATAACATCCAAATAGTATTAAGATTTAAAATTTTGGCTAAAAACACACCAAATCCTGGAAATAAGTAAGCATAAAAAGGGTTCTGTGCAAAAGCACTGCCCACATTTGATGGAGAATAATTAATTCGACTTGTATCAACATCTGTATTAAAAATAGTTTTCATTTGTTGATCATCCACTAAATCTTTAACTGATTTGATTGTTGAATATGTTTTCATTTGAGAATCAAAAGTTGGTATCAATTCACCTCTTGATGTTAATTCTGCACGAACAAAATGCTCTGATTCATCAAAATTACTCCAAAGTGGAGTTATAAATGAAGCTACTAATCCAAAACACAATATAATTATAAATACTGATTTATGTAAATTAATATCATTGCTCTCTCTCTCTCTCTCTCTATGATAATAAATTATGCAAAATATTCCTAAAATTGATGATGCCAACATGATTAAAATATAATTTATAGGATGAAGACAATCATCAAGATTTAGCATTGAAAAACTCATTATAAAAATAAATACTAAATACAAAGTTATATATCTTACTTTTTTCTTACTTTTTAAATTTATATTAAATTTTTCCATATCAAACCTAGTCCTACTTAGTTTCATGATATTCTTTTTCACTGTTTATATTCCAGATATTATCCTTATTTTTTATACCATTAGTAATATTCTCAACAGAGATCATTGCAGTAAGCATAGAATGATCCATATTATTATAACGATGCATCCCATTCCTACCAATTAAAAATAAGTTTTCAAATTTGTCAGTGAAATTTCTTATAATATCAAAATCCTTGTAAGTTCCAAAATAAGCAGGATAAGCTTTTTTCTCTCGAATTAATACATTATCTAATACTTCTTTTTTATCGATTATATTTATACTCTCAAGTTCATCTATCGCAAAATCAATGAACTTCTTATCCTCCATAGTCCAGAGTTCATCTCCTTCATTGGCAAAATATTCTAAGCCAATCCAGATTTTTTCAGGATCTTTAATCATGTATGGACTCCAATTATTAAATATCTGTAATCTACCTAATTTAACTTCTCTTTCTTGTATATATATCCAATTATCTGGAACAATATTATTTATACTTGGTCTTTTTGTGTAATTGTTTAACAACAACTTATTCAAAAGAAGACCAACTGTAAGGAAGTCTCGATACATTAAACCTTCAGCTGTTTCCTTCACCTTATCTGGAACATCACCCTTAATGGAGTTTATAAGATCCTTTACTGGTATTGTAGAAAAGAAATAATCTGCTTTTTTATTGTCTTTTTCTCCTGTTAACTCATCAGTGATTTCAATTTCAGATACAATCGAGTTTTCCGTTTTTATTCCTGTAACTTTTTTATTATAATGTATCTCACCACCATTTTCAACAATTATTTTTGCTACTTCTTCCCACATTTGTCCAGGACCATACTTAGGATAATAAAACTCAGATATTAAACTGGTTTCAACATTTTTCATATCTTGCTTTTTAAAACTGGATATTAAAGCATTTTTAAGAGTTTCCTTCACTGAAAGACCTTTAATCCTTTGATGTCCCCAATCAGCACCTATTCCATTGCAAGGAATCCCCCAAACTTTTTCTGTATAGTCTTTAAAAAATGTTTTATATAATTCCCGTCCAAATCTATTAATGAAGAAATCTTCAAGAGTTAATTCTTTTTTAATAGGAAACCCCATAGCTTTTAAATAGCTAAAGCCTATTCGTAACATTCTTAAAAATCCAAGATTTTTTATTGTGTTCATATTCAATGTGACTGGATAATCAAAAAATTTAGCAAGGAAAAATATTCTGGATAGTCTGTCTCGAAGAAGCATCACTCTATCTTTCTTTTCAGGATCTGGAGATGGAAATTCTTGATACTCATTTGACTTTAACTTTTTCATTTTATATTCTTCTGGATGATTAAGGTTCCTATGTAATATTTTATCATCAGATGCTGGTTTTCCTTGTAATGGAAGTATATTGAACCACCATTTCATAACCTTCTGATTTTTAGAGAAGAATCTGTGACCACCAATATCAATTCGATTACCTTTATATTCAATTGTCTTTGAAATACCACCAATTTTATCAGTGGTTTCATAGATTATTGGTTTAATATCTGTTTTGTCTAATAATTCATAAGCTGCAGTTAAGCCTGCAGGACCAGCACCTATAATAATAGCTTCTTTATCATTCATAATCATCACTAAATTTATAATAACACCAAAGTTTAAAGCAAAAAGTCATTTAAATAAAGCATATCTTCTTACAAAAAAATTCCATAACAACACAAAAACTTGAGAAATGATTTTTGAAAACAGGTAATACACGAGTAAAATCTCTGTAAAAAAATATATTATAACATTGTTTAATCCTAAACCAACGATTCCAACTAATGTAAAAATCGCGAATTCATGAACTCGATTGTTAAGTTTTCTTTTATTGAAAACCCATATTAAACTTAAAATATAATTTACAATCAATCCAAATATAAACGAAATTGTAGCAGATAGAAGATAAAATATTCCTAAATATTCAGTTAAAACATATAAAAACCCAAAATCTACTAAAAAAGCAATACCACCAACAAAAATATATCTAAAAAATTGAATTGAAACATTATCTGTCCCGTCTTTTAACAATTTACTCATTAAATCCATCAAACTAACACCAGTAATACAATCAATCAAAAATCCTTTTTATATTTGTAAATTTTTTAGTTTTAGGTTACACACAAAAAATACTTATTTTGTGTTAGGAAGTAAGTATTTTATTACTGCAACAATCACACCAGCAGCAATCGCTATTAGAAACGGTCTAATAGTGCTGAAAATAGCTTTTAATTCAACCATTTCATACTTCACTTCATCCATCTCATCTTTAAAATTTTTACTTTGTTCATCTAACTTATTATTGAATATTTTATTCCGTTCATCAATTTCTCATAAAGTATGTAATATATTATAACTATTGAAGAATCATCAATTATTTTATTTAATTAATATATTAAATTGAATTAAACATATTTTGAATATATAAATTATTAATCACTGAAAATCCTTTGGATTACTGAAAATCCTTTGGATTACTGAAAATCCTTTGGATTTTCATAATTACAAAAATCGAAGATTTTTGGTAATTTTCATAATTACAAAAATTAAAAATTTT
>JAITGU010000051.1 GCA_031280375.1 Candidatus Methanovirga procula
TCACGGCTCTTGGATCTGCCGACAGGAAATACAACAATATACAGTATTAGAAAGCATATACTGTACAGGAAACAGAACCTAAAACCAATCTACGAACTCCATAGTTCGTAGTGATTCAAATTAGGAGGAATATGAATGGATTGGATGAAGCAACAAATGTTTAAAGATGAATTAGAAAAAGCTACCGATATACATAGCTTGTATATGATAGGTGAAAGATACAAATTAAAAAATTGGTGGTTATCTGTAATAATATCTGGTCTTGGACAAATGATTCAAGGACGAGTAGGTAGAGGAATATTATTATTCCTGTTTGGATGGATTACATTAGGTATATTATACATTTATGGTATATATGATGCTTATACCTACGAAAAAACTACAAACGATTTTATAGATATGCAGATATTGAGAGCTAAGAAAAAATTAGAAGAAAATTCAGAGGTGATTTAAATGGATAATATGCAAAAATAATTGTAATTATTGGAATATTAGTTGTTGGTGGAGTTATTAGTGGAATATGTTATACAACTTATTCGATTGCATACTCTATAACTCATCCAAGTTTTGAAATGAAAACCCAAATGGTACGGTCCAGTACAATGTCACCGATAATGGTGGTGTTTCAGTCAGTGCACAAAATGGTATTAGTAGTATGAAATACTCATCCAAAGTTAATGATGGAAATGGTGGAAGTTTAAATATGGATTTTGACTACCAAAAGTAACTGCAATATATAATGACTATACAATATATAAAGATGGTCATACAACTGGGTCATATTCTATAAGTACAAATCAATGATAAAATGAATTGGAATAATGAATTGAAAACTCTTAAAAATATGTTTGTATTATTATTATATCGATATATCTGATTTATTTGAAGAAATAAAGAGCTTATATTTCTTATTTTATAAGTTTTAAGATATAAATGTATTGTTGATTTGAAAGTAAAAGTGAATTTAGCTTTAATTTCTGATAATTTTTTGAAAATTAAATAAATAAAAGAATGGGTTGAAAAATGGTTGAGGAATATTGTAAAAGAGTTCATGAGTACTTTAATGGTCTTGAAAAACATTGTTTTCCTTTTGATGAATCTAAAATTCCTAAAAATGGATTATATGTGCTATTTGAGAAAAGTGAATGTTGTCATGGAACATGTAGAATTGTCATGGTGGGTACCACACAGGAAGTAAATCAACTTTGGTGGATAGGTTGAATGAACATTTTATAAAAGAAAATAAGGATAGGAGCATGTTTAGGAAACATATTGGAAGAGCTTTACTGAATAAGAAAAATGATCCTTTTTTGGAGTGCTGGGATAAGGATTTAACCAGCCGAAAAAATAAAGAGCTTTATTCTGATAAAATAGATTCTTTGAAACAAAAAGAAGTTGAAAGTAAAGTTACAGAGTACATAAGAAATAATTTCTTCTTTACAGCTATTCCAATTGATTATTTAAAAGAAAGAAAATATTTTAAAAAAAGGTTGATAGCAACTGTTAATTCATGTAGAGAGTGTAGACCTTCGTCTAATTGGTTTGGATTATTTCATCCTAATAAGAAAATTAGAAAAAGTGGACTTTGGAATGTTCAATATCTGAAAAGTAGTTTCTTATCTGAAAAGGATTTAAATATCTTGTTGGATAAGATTTGAATATTATAATTTAATAGGTTTAATTTTAAATTTATTATATTTTAACTATTTTTTTTAAAAAATATTGAATAAAATCATTTATAATTAAGAATAAGGATATTTAATAAAATTATTAAAAATATAAATATTTTATAAAAATCTATCAATGAATTTAGAGTAATATTTTCATAAGTGTTACTTAAGCCGTCCTTTTGTTAACTTATGGCATGGTTATTGTCATTTGATTGAATCAACCTTTAAACATGGATTTTAAGCTTTCGACTGTATTAATATCATCTATTCCTTTATCATTTCTGATTCTTTTAACAACTGGAAATCTTAATGAGTATCCTGCTTCATATTCTGGACTTTTCACGATCTCACTGTAAGCTATTTCAAGAATTATTTTTGGTTCAACAAATATCTTAGTTCCTTTATCATATTTTTTATATTTCTCCATCAACTTGGTTAATTGTTCTAAGGTTTCGTCATCTAAACCTGTTGCAACATGTACCACTGATTTTAATTCATCATCTTCACCTTTTAAAGCAACTAAATATGAACCAACAAATTTAGATCTTCTACCAAGACCATAAGTTCCTCCGATTACAACAACATCTAAGGTTTCAGGTTCTGCCTTGAATTTTAACATTTTTTTCCCACGAAGTCCTGGAATATAAGGTTCGTTAGGATCTTTAATCATTATTCCTTCATGCCCCTTAGCTATTGAATCTTCGAATAGCTTTTTGGCTTCATCAATGTTATCCATATTGACATCTATCTTATCTGATAGGTTGACTTTATTTCCAGGCTTAAGAATTTGTTCTAAGATTTTTCTTCTTTCTTTTAATGGTTTATCTATAAGTGAAGTCTTATAGTAGAGAACATCGAATAGGTACAAGGTTAATGGAACATTTTTAATAGCTTTATCTATGTTATATTTTCTTCGCACTCTTTGTAGGATATTTTGGAATGAAATTGGTTTTCCATCTCTTGTAGCTATAATTTCTCCTTCAACTATAAAATTTTCATCTGGGAGCCCATTTTTCACAGGTTCCATCATTTCAGGTATTGCTTGAGTCACATTTTCCAATCTTCTTGTGAAAAACTTGATTTCATCTCCTTTTTTATGTATTTGAATTCTTATTCCATCGTACTTTGTTTCACATATAACATTTCCCATTGTTTTAACACTAATATCTACACCTGGCGATAGTTGGGCAAGCATTGGTTTAACAGGTCGTCCTGGAACTAAATTTAATTCTTTAAGTCCTTTTTCACCTTTTTCTTTAGCAAATTCAGCTACTAAGCCTATGTCATTGGTTAGGGCATATGCTCTTTCAGTGACTTCTTTATCTATTTCAAATGCATTGGATATAGCATCTCGCACTATTGCTTCGCCTACACCGAGCCTAAGTTCTTCAAGTATGGTTTTTGGGATGTATTTTGCTTCGAGTTCTGAGGCAGAAGAGAGTAATTCTGAGATAATGGCTATTTTTCGCGGTTGTGATTTACTTCCAGATATATTCGCGATTTTTCGAATGCTGTTAAAAACAAATTCAACTGTTAATTCTTTTGAGAAGAAGGTTTGCTGAGTTTTTTCTTTGTATAGGTTCTCTGTGACTTGTCCAATATCTCCAAGTTCTCTTACACGATCCTCAACTTTTGATATGGGCACTCCGTATGTCTGTGAAATAGCTTTCATAAGAGTTTTATCCCC
This sequence comes from Candidatus Methanovirga procula, assembly GCA_031280375.1. Taxonomy (GTDB): domain Archaea; phylum Methanobacteriota; class Methanobacteria; order Methanobacteriales; family Methanobacteriaceae; genus Methanovirga; species Methanovirga procula. The sequence continues at coordinate 3,358 of JAITGU010000051.1, forward strand.
AATTCCCTGTTCTTCTTCACTATTTTTTGGATAAACTAATCCTAATGACATTAAAACGACTTTACCTATATTTTTAGAATCTATATCTCTAAAGAAGTCTGCTAATATCATTGCTTTTTCTAACTTTTTTGTTGTTTGTGATAATGCTTCATAAACATTTACTAATTCTTTGTATTTCATATTAATTTTTCCACATAGTTGAGGTAAATATTAATTCATGATTACTTTTTATTTATTAATATTGTTATGTCATAACTTATTGTAATAGTTTTAATCAATTGCTATTTCTTTCAATTATTTATAATTCAAATATTTTCTATTTAATAAAATTTATATCTAATAATTTTTTTATATTATTAATTTTGAAAATAATCTTAAAATATTAATTTTAAAATAATAATTTTGAAAAGATTTATTTATAATAAAATAAATAATCTTATTCATGACACTTAATAACTTTGAAGAATTTAAAGAGTTAGCTATTAAAAATAGCCATGCACTTGATGAAATGTTGAAATCTGAATTACCAAAAGTTAAAGAGAAATCTATTAGTCCTGAACTGAAGACATTCTGGAATAACTTTGAGAGTAAACTTAACAGTGTTCAGAGTCGTAAACAAGGTAATCAAGTATTGAATGCTTATATTAAATTAAGTGAAGGCCGTACTATGATGATTAATGATGTTGACAACTTAGAACCTTGGTTTGTTAAAATTACTGGTGTTAATTGTGAAACTGGTCAGATTGATCAAGAAATATTAAATTCAAGGAAGAGTGAACCAGCTATTAACATTGAATTAGTTGATGTTGATTAAGTTCACTTTATAAGTTTACATTATATGATTAATTATTTTTTTACTTTTAATTTTTACAAATAAAATGTTTTACAAATAAAATATATAAATAATAATATTCAAAAAGTTGATAGTTTGTTTATATTGGAGACACCGTATGAAATCAATCGATGGTATAGTAGAACATAAATGTTGTAATGATTGCCCTTATGGATATAATATTGAAATGTGTGTATCTTTTTGTGATTATGCATTAGATGAAGTAAAGTTTAGATTTCCAAAAAAGGATAAGTCATTTTGGGAAGATAAATAAATACTCTTAACTTTTTTTAAAGATGGTATACACCACAAATAAAATAAAAAAAACCTGTATTAGGTAATAACAAACATATGAATGTAGATATTATGGATGAAGTTGAATATAGGAAAGAATTATTAGAGTTAGAACGTAGATATAATGATCGGATTGATAAATACATAAGATTGTTTTTAACTATCATGGGATCATTTATTTTGATAATCGGGTTGTTAATGACTGTACTAAAAATATGGAGTTGATTTTTTAGATGGACGAAGATTATAAATTGTTTTTACATAACCCACTAACTGGGAATTCGAGCATGGATTAACTAGTAATTCATTTCATCTAATACAATACTTAGAATCTATGAAGAATGAAGAATATATATCTACTTAAACCTAAGAAACATAATGATGTTGTTTAAAATATATATTCATGAAAATATAAATTATATTACATGAAATCTAAAATTATTTTTGGACCAGCAGGTAGACCTATTAATTACAAAGGTCCAGCTTATAAGGCTTCAAAATATATTGCTGATGAAGGACTTTCTGCCTATGAATATCAAGCAGGTAGAGGTCTTAGAATATCTGAAAAATCTTCAAATATTTTAAAAAAAGAATCAAATAAATATAATGTATTAGTTTCTATCCATGCCCCTTATTTTATTAACTTGTCCTCAGATAACGATAAAACAATAGATAACTCTATAGATATTCTTTTTAAATCTGCTCGTGTTGGTGAATGGATGGGAGCCTACAGAATAGTTTTCCATTCAGGATATTATCTGAAAAATAAAAAAGATGAAACATTAAATATGGCTAAATCCACTATTAATAAGGTTTTGGATAAAATAGAACAATCAAAAATAGAAAATTTCACTTTTTCACCTGAAACCACAGGTAAAAAGTCTCAACTTGGTAATCTCAATGAGATAATAGCTATTTGTAGGGAATTTGATAATTTTGAACCTACAATTGATATTGCTCACCTTTATGCTCGTGGAAATGGTTCAATCCAAACAATCAATGATTACAATAAAATATTCTCCACTCTTGAAAATGAATTAGATATTGAAAGATTACATTTCCATTTTACAAGGATAGAATATGGTAAATTAGGTGAAAAAAAACATCATACATTAAATGAACTTGACTATGGTCCAAATCCTGAAATTTTCCTTAAAACTTTAATTGAATTTGGTTTTAAAGGAACAATCATCTGTGAATCTCCACTTTTAGATCAGGATGCTTTATTATTGAAAAATCTTTATGAAAATCTATTATGATATTTATCCATTTTTTGAAACAACTATCAAAACTTGATATATTAATTATTAACTTTCATCATTGATCTAATAGCAGAATACTTCCAATTGAGATTTATTAAACTATTTTTTTATTCTTCGGACTCTAAACTTTTCATTTTAAGTAACTTTGTAGCTGTTTTTAAGTCGTTATTGCTCTTTTGAAGTGCTTCAATAGCTATTTCCTTAGGCACATTAAATGTTTTAGAAAGTAATTCAATATGTTTTGCAGTTTCATCTTGATTATTTTCTTTGCTAAGTAGTTTATCAGATAATTGTTTTTTAAGAGTAAGATATTCGTCTTCATCCATTCCAATTTTTCTCATAACTGTATCTCTTAGTGGGCATGGTTTAGATGACTTACAACACCAAACTAAAGACCCGAAGCATGTTCCACGACCTTCTCCTAATCTTGTATTTTTACCAAATTCTTCTTTAATGGATATATATTCTTGTGGTGTGATTTTAACATCTTCAAGTGCATGTAAAACAGGGCATGGTTTTATTGGTGGGCAACAAAAGGCTAAGGCTCTGATATCTCCACCTCGACAAATATGTGATGGTGCATTTTCCCATGGCATTATGATTTCTCCAATTTGATTAACTTATTCTTTATTTTAAATTGATTAAAATTCTTAAATTTCATTTTAATTATTTAAAATATGTTATTTTTTTTTACAAATAATCTTATTAAAATTAATTTAATAAAATAGACTTATTATCTATAAAATTTTGACATTGTAAAAAATTCAGTGGGTGGCATGGTGATGCCGATGTAAAAATAAATCTAAAAAATGTTATATTGGCATAATATTTAAATAGGAGAAAGGATATTAATTAATATCATG
>JAITGU010000075.1 GCA_031280375.1 Candidatus Methanovirga procula
AACAAAGTCAATAGCTAACTGTTTTCTATCCATAGTATCACAATTAATAAAAAATTTATTTTTTATAATAAAACAAAAGAATTATCTTTTCTGGAATTTGATTAAATCAGACTATCCAATAATTAATATATTTTTTTTATCAATATAATAATTAAAATAACTTTTTATATTTTCACTATGAAATTATAAAATATAAATACTTTCTTAAGAGAGTTTCTATAAACTTAATTTAAACATATATTGATATGATGTTTTATTATTATTTTCATTTTTTCATTGGAAAATTCGCATATTTTGGCTTTTTAAGCTAATTTTGCTGTTATTTTTAGGGGATTTCCCTAATTTTTTCATAGTTATCGCTAAGTGGAACAAATTTCCTCTAGTAGTCTATAAAATAATTCCAATGATGTCTATAGGGTTAATGAACCACATATGGTCTTTAGAAGAGCTACTAACATAATCCTTATCACAAAAATATCAGTATATAAAAGGGTCATTATTAAAATTTACAACTTCCGTTTTAATAAAAAATATATATATTAAGTTTCAAATATAGTTTCTTAATATAAATTATTAATAATCACATATTAATTTATTTTGAAATTTATTTCAATAATATTATAAAATAGATTAAATGAATCGTATAAAATAAATCATAATTATAATATTATTATCAAAATCATATAATTAATAAAATGGGGAAAGAATATGGATAAAGAAAAGAAAATGAAGATAATTAAAACTTTTGGAATAATAGCTGTTTTGGTATTATTCTCTTTTGCACTTAGAGCACAGGCATATACTACTATGGAAGCACAAAGCCCAGATGTTAAAGCAATGTATGTTGATTCAGATGGACTCCCGTATTTCACTGAAATGGATTCTTATTATCATCTAAGGCTTCTTGAAAACCTTAATGATAATGGTCATCTTGGGGATACTGTGATAAATAATACTCAGTGGGATGAGCATAGAAACTCTCCAGATGGGTGGACTGCTGTGTATACTCCAATGATATTTTATGTTGCATTATTCTTTTATAAAATTGTAAGTTTGATATTCCATAATCTGCCTATAAAGTTTGTTGCTTATTGGACTGGAGCTATATTAGGTTCTCTTGTTGTTGTTCCAGCTTTTCTCACTGTAAAGAGAATAACTAATACTTATGGCGGTGTTGTTGCAGCTTTACTTATTGCTATGGGACCTAACTTTTTTGCTCACAGTTATGCTGGGTTTTTTGATACTGACATGTTTACAACTTTGCTACCGCTTATAATGCTGTTTTTCTTTGTTGAGAGTATTCTTAATAAGAATCCTAAGCATAGGTTAATATCTGCTGTATTGATGGGTTTGACAGTTGCTGTATCAGCTCTTTCATGGGATCGATATGTATTCTATCCTGCTATTTTCACATTTGCAATTGTCTTGTTTTTAATTATAGGATTAATATTCAGAATAAATTTATTTAAACCTATGAAAAATTATTCTAACATTAAATCATGGTTTATAGGCCAAAAAGAAATATCTACAATATCTATATTTTTAGTCGTGTCATTCATAGGTTTAATAGCTGTTCTTGGATTTAATGGGCTTATGGAGGATATTTCGGGTCTTTTTGGTTCAGTGAGTCTTCAAAGTGTTGCTTCAAGTCTTGGTGATTATCCAAATGTTATGATTTCAGTTTCAGAGATGCTGAAACCACAAATTGTCGTTGGTGGATTGTTGGGATTGTTTTCTTCAAATAGTGGTGGATTAATAAATGGTGTTGGTGGAGTAGTGGTATTTTTAACTTCACTTTTTATGGTTTTTGTTTTCATTTATAACTTCTGGAAGTTGAGAAATATTAATTCTAAAGATTTAAAAGGTAAAAAACTTCCTAAGTCTAAGAGAAGATCTAATACTAATCTTAAGTCAACTCAAAATGAAAGTTTTATAAATAAATTTTCAAATTTAATTTTAAGCACTGATGCTGATTATGATAAAAGAGTGATGCTTTTGTTTTTCACGATTTTTGGAGCATGGTTACTTGTTTCATTGATAGCCTCTTTAAATGGTTCAAGATTTATACCATTTTTTGTTATTCCTGCTGCTTTAACCTCTGGAATGTTTGTAGGTTATTTCTTTGATTACATTAAAAAATATGATAATGATAGAACTCGTTTATACCTTGCTATTGCATCTTCTTTACTAATAAGTTATTCATCATTAATGATATTTCCAGAATTGGGATGGCTTATTCCTTTAGTCGTTCTAAGTTTGTTATTACTTTTAACTTATGCTTTATTGTATAATCATGAAGCAGTTTTAAATGCAGTTAGAAAAATTAAAGGGTTAAACACTGCAAATATCAGAAAAAGTAGTTTTATTATAATATTAATATGTTTGGCTGTTGTTGCACCATCAGTTACAGGTGCTTATTATATTTCTACACATTCTGGACCAGGAACAAGTGCTCCTATGTGGAATTCGATGGAGAATATTAAAGCAACACAACCTGTAGATACTGTTATAGCCTCTTGGTGGGATTATGGGTACTTGTTTGAAATAGCTGCTGATAGACAAACAGTCTTTGATGGTGGTTTACAATCAGGTGAAAGGGCATATTGGATTGGAAAGTCTATTACAACATCAGATGATAAACTTTCTTCAGCTATTCTTAAGATGCTGGCTACTACTGGTGATAAGGCTGCAGAAACATTGACTAACTACACTAACAGTAAAGGAAAAGCTGCAAAGATTTTAGAAGAGATTTTAACTAAATCTAAAGCAGATGCTAAAAATGTTTTAATGAGTAATTATAATTTAACCTCTAATCAGGCTGATACGGTTGTAAATTACAGTCATCCTGATAATCCAAGACCAGTGATTTTTGTGATGAGTTCAGATATGATTGATAAAATTCACTGGTGTTCTTACTTTGGTTCATGGGACTTTGAAACTCAACAAAGTAAGATGCTACGATACTTTGCACAATCTAAACCTACTTCATCGATATCACAGAATGGAACTGCCAATGTTACAGAAATGATAAACTATCAACAAGGACAAGGAAATAATTCTCTTGTATACAAAACAGTTCTTACTAAGTATTCAAATGGTTCTACAGATGTAAAATTTGTTGCAAGTCATGATGATGGAACTCCAATTCTTCTTCCAGATGGTAGTGAATTTAAACCACAATTTAATAGTAAAAATGTAATTATTCATGATGCTGTGGTTGTTGAAGATGGTAAGTTAACCGCTAACAAGACTTTAAATGAAAGTGGAGCTTATGCATTAGCTATTGTTGGTGATGGTGGAAACTATCAATCTATTTTAATGGATAAAGATTTATTAGGTTCAATGTTTACAAAGCTTTATCTTATGAATGGAGCATCTCAAAGTTCATTTGAGAATGTTGGTAAGTATGCAGGTGTTTCTTTATGGAAAGTTAAATAAATAAGTTGTCCAGTCAAACATAGGACTACTTAAATTTTATTTTATTTATTCTATTTTTTTTAGATTTTTAATTTAAACATAGAACATTTTAAAATAGCTATTTTATATATCTCAATTTTTAAATATAATTTAAGATGTTTGGAATTATGTTTCCTAATTATAGTAAGTTGTTCTTGTTTTAATTGACACTGTAAAAAATTCAGTGGGTGGCATGTTAATGCCGACGAAAATAAATCTAAAAAAGCTTTATATTAGCATTAATATATAAATAGGAGAAAGGATATTAATTAATATCATGTT
>JAITGU010000102.1 GCA_031280375.1 Candidatus Methanovirga procula
AAAATGTAATACTTTAATTTAATGTTATTATGAAAAGCAGAAAAACAATTAGACTTGCACAAAACACCCAAAAAATAAAAATCATTCATTAATCTATAAAAGTAGAACAAAACAGGAAAACTTAAAAAACAGAGCCCCAGTTAAAAGTTTTCTATAATATTTTTAAAAAATAAGAAGTAAACTATGATAGATTAAAATTTAATCAAACAACACTGATAATTTAATTACTAAAAATATGGCATGAACTATATTAAACTATTATAGGTCATTACGGTTAAGTTTATCAATTATTAATATTAATTATATCTTATAAAACATCTTTAAATCAAATTTATAATAATATATTAAATATCAAAATTTTACAATTTTATAAAATTCTACAAAACGACTATAAAATATAATATTATATAATTATATTTTTTTATTTAAATATAATCTCTTTTAGTGTAAAATTTTTTTAATAATGGGAGTTTGTCCAACAATTATTACGAAAAATAATACCGTGCAAGTATTTAAATTGAAAATGGAGCAACTCATTTTTCATAAACCTGTATCATTGGACAGCATCATCTGATAGAAAAAGTATTAAATAGAAAAATAGTAATAATTAATATATAATTGTTTATCAAAAAATTGATGGTAATTAATATTATGATAGAAGAAGATATTATGAATAGCTTGTCCTTAGGGATTGCCAATTTTAGTAGTTTAATTGAACAGGATAAGATCTATGTTGATAAGACAAGATTCATAAAGAAGATGATGGATCAAGGCAGAAAATATTATTTTCTATCTCGACCAAGAAGATTCGGAAAAACACTACTTATATCAACCTTAGAAAACTTCTTCAATGGAAAAAATGAACTGTTTAAAGATACCTACATCTATGACAATTGGGAAAATTGGATTGAGTATCCTATTATAAGAATATCTATGAACAGTCTCTCAAACAATAGTTCGATTGAATTGGAAAACGATATTTTAGGTTTAATTGAAGAATTTGCAGATGAAAATAACATAAAATTAATTGAAAACACTTCTTATATATCAAAATTCACTAAATTAATTAAAGAATTATCAAAACTTAGTAAAACTAATGAGATCGTTGTTTTAATTGATGAATATGATACTCCAATAATAGACAACATCAATAACACAGAGTTAGCCGATGAAAATAGGAAGATATTACAGAATTTTTACAATGTTTTAAAGAATTCAGAAGAATACATTAAGTTTGTCTTCATCACAGGAATCAGCAAATTCACAAAAACATCCATATTCTCCAAATTCAACAACCTAACAGAACTCACCTTAGACAAAGACTACTCAACAATCTGCGGAATAACACACAACGAACTAAAAAAATATTACAGTGATCACATCCAAGTATTAGCAGATGAAAATAATTATAGTTTTGACGAGGCTTTGGAGAAAATTAATTATTTTTATGATGGTTATAGTTGGGATGGGATAAACAATGTCTTCAATCCTAATTCCACACTGCGGGCTTTATCACAAAAGAAATTTTCAAGTTTTTGGTTTTCAACAGGCACACCAAGCTTCATAGCAGAAATATTCAAAAAAAGGAAGATAACTGAGGATTATTTTAAGCCAACTGTATTAAAGGAAACTGATTTGGATGCTATTGATCCTTATAACATTAATGAGACAACTTTACTTTTTCAAGCTGGTTATTTGACCATTGATGAAGAGTTCAGTGAAAATGATGAGATTTACTATTCTCTTAGGATTCCTAACTTTGAGGTGAAGCAAGCTTATAAGGATAATCTTCTTGATCTGTATATGGGTGAGTTTAAGGATAAGTATATTAATATTCGTGAGAAGTTGTGGGATGATATTAACAATGGTCACTGTGAAAATTTAGCTAATAGGTTGCAGGATGATATTAATTGGAATCCTTCTTATCTTAATATGGGCGATAAGAGCAACTGGAAGATTTATGAGTCAATGTTTTTGTTATGGATGAACATAATGGGTTTTGATATTAGTGGAGAGCAAAAAATTAAACATGGTAGAATTGATGGTGTCTTTAAAGATTATGATAACAATCATGTCATCATTTGCGAGGTCAAATACACTCAGAGTAAATCAATTTCATTAGATAAGTTAATTAGTTTGGCTTTAGATCAACTTAAAGATAGGAGATATTGGATGCCTTACAGTAGTAGAAGAATAAGTTTATTTGCTATTGCATTTAAAGACGAGGAGATAGATGAAGACTTCACCATGACAAAAGTTAAATGCAGAATAGAAGACTTCAATCCCCAACATTTTTTAGAAAAAAAATAAAATTTAAGAATTATAGGGAGTTTCTATTAACCTCAGTTTGTTAATATCAATGAAATTAATACTTACTAAAAATTCTTTACTTTAAAAGTATTAGCTTTTAAACTTAGAAGAATACCAAAAAATTGGAAATTTTTCTAAGTTCCCTTATGGGAACCGAAGATTCTCTGTGTGTTGCAAAATCATAGATTTTACACAGTTAAAAAAAAAAATTCTTTAATTTCTCACAAATTGGACCTTACAGCCCAATCCACAAGATTGTTCTTCAGTCATTACATCACTTACTTTGAAAGAGAAGCATTTTTAGGTCAATCTGTAAATATATCACAATGTTGTACTTCAGTCATTACAGGATTCATACATTTAAATCGGGCTATGAAGGGTAATAAACTCCAATATCACAATGTTGTACTTCAGTCATTACAGGATTCATACTTAACAAAAAAAGAGCCGCAGACCACGGCCCCGTTTTTGCACAAGTTTGTAATTCAGTCATTAGTCATGCAAGCTAATATTTCCCCAGGCACGACTTTGTACTTCAGTCATTATTGGTTTCATACATCCAATGTTATTTTACATGATGGTAAGGAAAATACCCACAACTTTGTACTTCAGTCATTATTGGTTTCATACAATGTGTATTGTAAGATTGTTTATGTTTTGATGGCTCTCACAAATTTGTACTTCAGTCATTATTGGTTTCATACGGTTCACCTCTTTTGCTTGAATTAGTCTGGAAAGCATTTAAAAATGCTTCTTTTTTTGAAGTTTTGTGCAAACCTCAAAATCATGACTTACATTATAAGGTTCTGCACAACCCATATAAATACTTTACTCTTTTATGTTTTTAATATTTCATATTTAAAAATTTAAAATAATCATGATAAAAAATCGATGAAAAAAATACTGTGCTTAAACACTTATTTGTTTATTTCAATATTTAAATCATGAATGAAAATGTAATACTTTAATTTAATGTTATTATGAAAAGCAGAAAAACAATTAGACTTGCACAAAACACCCAAAAAATAAAAATCATTCATTAATCTATAAAAGTAGAACAAAACAGGAAA
>JAITGU010000107.1 GCA_031280375.1 Candidatus Methanovirga procula
AAAGCCAACAAGATGAAAATACAATAAAAACCACCAAACCAGTAATAATCAAAACAATAAGAATTAATAATTAAGTAATAAATAAACAGGAAAAATTAAGTTAAAAGAAATTCTCTACATTAACACTATTAAAATTTTCACAACAAAATTTAACTATTTTATCAATATCTGGATGTGCTAATGGCTCACCACCCATTAACTCAATGACTGAAACACCTTTTTCATTAAAACCTTTAAAAGTGTTAATTAAAGCAGTGGTATCTATAAAATTCCTATTTTTATTATTACTATTGTTATAACAATGTCTACAGTGAAAATTACAGAAATCAGTTAATTCAACATTAATTTTAAACGGATATTGATACTTTTCACTGCCAATAAATAAAGTATCAACCTCACCGGGTGTATTTTTAACTTCAAAACAATTATAATCATCAATCAAACCTTTTATTCCTTCCAAAACTTCATCATATTTTTCATCATATTTATAAACTAATTTTTTAACGACATCTCTCAAACTGGTTACACCATCAAACTCTTTAATAATTTTAACAATATCCTTACTGACTGTTAATTCTATATATCCTTCTTCTAAATGTTCACCAATTTTATTTGGAAAACATCGAATAACATTAATATTGCATCCTTGATGGACATAATACTCTTCTTTTAAATTAGGATATTTATCTAAGATTATACAACCTCCTTAAAATAATAATAAGGGAGAAAATCTCCCAAATAAGCAATTAGTAGCATCCTTTCTTACCTGGAGTACAATGATACTTTGAAGTTACTTTTATTGTAAAATCCATGAAAATACCTCCACATTTTGTTAAAATAAAAAATTAAAATTTATTTCTGCAAGTAGTTTTACCAGGTGTACAACTACAAACTGGAATTGGTGTTATTTTAAAATCCATATTTTCACCTCCTTTATGTTTTCCATGGATTTATTTGGAGAATCCAAAAGTTATAAAAGACATGAAAATCTTTAGATTCTGAAGCTTAATCCATATTCTAAAATAATATCATGATTACCAAAACACTACTCGAGAACTACTATTATTTAGTTCTCAAACATGATAATATAGTGGTAATCAAGTAACCATATTAGGTGAGAGTATATAAAGCTTTCGGAAAACCTTAGATATTTATAAATGTATATCTTTTAATATTAAAGTAAAAGATTAAAGTAATAAAAAAATAATTATGCTAAACTTATCATACTTAATAATATGAAATTATTAAAAACATTGACTTAAAATTATAATAATTACAAAACAGAAAAAAGTGAATGATTATTACAAATCAATTAATTTTCAGTAATTTTGGTGGAAAATAATGGAAGGAAGTTTTAGACTCAAAATTTTCAGTATTGTATGCAAACTAATTAGATTAAATCATGTTTGGCAGTTAGAAGGAGAAGAATTGAAGAATGAAGTTTTAAAAAAACAGAAAAAGATAACTCCTCCCGTAATCAAGAAAAAGTTAAAAATAGAAGAGATGAAAGTTGGAAATTATAAAACATATATTATAAGTCCTAAAAATGGAAGTAATGGGAAATTAATATTGTACATTCATGGAAGAGGTTATGTTTTACCAATAACATCACTTCATTGGAATTTTATTAGTTGGATTTGTATGCAAACAAATTCTAAGATAATTGTTCCTTTTTATCCATTAGTCCCAGAAAATTGTGTGGACGATGTGATGAATCAATTATTGTTAGTTTATAAAAAATTAATCGAAAATAAAAGTTATTCTAAACTAAGTTTTATTGGGGATTCTGCAGGTGGAGACATTACATTAACTTTCACTTTGTATCTTAAAAAACTTGGTTTACGGGAGCCTGATTGTGTAATAGCTATTTCTCCAGCAACAAGTGTTGATTTTGATGAAGTTGAGTCAGAAGAAGCTATAAAAAATGATTATATTTTAGGATTTCCTGCTTTAAAACAAATAGGCGAGTGGTATTCGTCTAAATATGGTGTTAAACATTGGATGGTAAGTTCATTGCATGGTGATCTTAATAATCTAAATACTAAAGTAACAATATTCAGCAGCACTTATGATATAACAAATATTAATGCCAATAAGTTTTGGATTAAAAATAAGGATTTAATTTGTTATCATGAGTATGATAAACTTCCGCATATATATCCATTGTTCTCATTTTTACCAGAATCTAAAGATGCACGAAGGATCATTAAGGAAATATTAAATTAAAACATGTATGTGTATATTGAACTGATGGAAGATTTAAAAATAAAACTGTAGTTTTGACAAACATTTTGATAATAAAGAAATTATATTAAATCAAAGAAAATTATAAAAAACATCAACATAATTATAATATTATTAAAAGATTAAATATTATTAAAAAGAAGAATGAGTTAATACACGAAGATATTTATTGAATAAACAAAACTATCTTAATCGAATAAATAATTAAAGGTTAAAAATGGAAACTGTTAAAATAAAGATTCAAGGAATTGTTCAAGGTGTGGGATTTAGACCTAACACTTATAAAATAGCTAAAAAACATAAAATCAAGGGATATGTTAGAAATCTTGGAAACCTTGTTGAAATAATTGCTCAAGGAAATAATGTGGAAGAATTTATTAAATCATTATCCTATGAAAAACCTCCTGTTTCTAAAATAAACTCCATTGAACAAGAAAACATAGAATGTGATAAAGTATTCTCTGATTTTAAAATCCTTGAAAGTTCTTCAAGTTCATCTGGAAGTTCTGTTATTCCTCCAGACTTAGGAGTTTGTGAAAATTGCCTTGAAGAAATGAGAAATATAAATAATTGTCGATACATGTTTCCTTTTATTGCTTGTACTGATTGTGGTCCACGTTTCAGTGTGATAAACTCTATTCCTTACGATAGAAGTAGAACCACTATGGATGAATTTCCTTTATGTGAAGAATGTTTGATGGAATATAAAAATCCATTGGATAGACGTTATCATGCAGAGGCAAGTTGTTGCGATAAATGTGGACCATCACTTAGTCTATTCAACAATGAACATAAAATAATCTTAGATGAAAATCCAATTAAGAAGTCCGCTGAACTATTAGATGATGGAAATATAATAGCTATGAAGGGTATTGGTGGAACACATTTAGTTTGTAAAGTGACTCATAACAAAACCATATTAAAATTAAGAAAACGATTGAATAGATCTAATCAGCCATTTGCTATTATGTCTCCAGATATTGAAACCATAGAAACTTTTGCAGAACTTAATGATTTAGAAAAAAAGACATTAAAGTCTGTTGAAAGCCCCATCGTTGTTGTTAAGAAAAATGAAAGTTATTCATTTCCTGATTCTCTTGCTCCTGTTTTAGGTAATATCGGAGTGATTTTGCCATACTCTCCAATTCACCATTTACTCTTTGATTATAGTAATGAACCTGCTTATGTAATGACTTCAGCAAATATTCCTGGAGAGCCTATGCTAATAAAAAATTCAGATATTTTAAATGAATTGAATGGAATAGCTGATTATTTTCTGTTACACAACAGGAAAATAGCTAATCGTTGTGATGATTCTGTAATTAGATATGTTGGTGGAAACTTATCATTCATTAGAAGGTCAAGAGGTTACACTCCAGCACCATACGATCTTAGAAAATATTCAAATGATCTAAATGTTTTGGCTTTAGGTAGTGAACTTGATGTGACTTTCACAATTATGAAAAATGGGCTTGGTTTCCAATCCCAGCATATTGGAAACACTAACAAGTTTAAAACCTACCAATTCTTACAGGATGGAATTGATCATTTGTGTAACATTACTTCAACCAGTGCATTTGATATTGTGGCTGTTGATATGCATCCTCAATTTTTCACAAGCTCTCTTGGAGTGGAACTTTCCAAGAAATACGACTGTGAACTGGTTAAAATTCAACACCATCATGCTCACGGAGCTGTTTTAGCATTTGATAATAATGTGGATGAATTGATTTTCATTGGGGCAGATGGAGTAGGTTATGGTGATGATAAAACCGCATGGGGTGGAGAAATTCTATATTCTGATATTGGTTCCTACGAGAGAATTGCTTCATTATCTCCTCAAAGGATGCCTGGTGGAGACACCTCTACAAAGTATCCAGCGAGATTTTTGCTTTCTATATTATTCAATATTTATGATAAAGATGAACTCAGAACTTTGTTCATTGACAATTATGTTGATTTCTTTAAATATGGGGAAAAAGAAATTGATATAACCATTAAACAATTAGAAAAAGGTTTTAATGTTCCTATTACGACAAGTGCAGGTAGAATTTTGGATTCAATATCTGCTGCTCTTGGAATCTGCGGAAAAAGAACATATGAAGGAGAAGCTTCAATGAAATTAGAATCAATAGCTTCAAAATCATCAGCAGATTTAAAAATTCCTCTTGCATTTAATAAATATGAGAATATGTCTGTTTTAGATACTTCAAGTATCTTAAATCAAGTTATTGAAATGAAAAATAAAGGAATAGCTATTAAGGATATTGCTAAGGCTGGTCAAGAAGCCGTAGCTATTGGTCTTGGAAAAATGGCTGTTGATGGAGCGAATATGAAAAATATTGATGTGGTTGGTGTGACTGGAGGAGTTTTTTATAATGAAGCTATTTCAAATTCTATTAAGGAGTATGTTAAAAAACAAGGACTAAAATTTATTAGAAACAATAATTCCTGTGCAGGTGACGGTTCAATTTCATTAGGACAGGCAATAATCAGTGGATATAGAAAAGGTTAAGTTCTGAAATTCAATTGTAAAAGAGTTATTCTTCGGACAAACTGTTTATAATGAATTTAGGAATATATTATGGTAAATTGAAGATAAAAGGTAAAAGAGAATTATCAGGCAATTACTGAAAATCCTTTGGATTACTGAAAATCGAAGATTTTCATAATTACAAAAATCTTTGATTTTTGGTAATCGGTTAAATTTACGAATAATCTTATTTTGTTTCTTTTTGACTTTATTAGTATCTATTTTAAGGAAATATTTCTAACAGTACTATGAGTTTATATCTTATGTAAATGAGATTTTAATTTTCACTATCATCATCTAAACTTTTGGATTTTATATTCCCTAAAATCCTTGTTTCGTATGATTATAAAAGCTTCCACAATCAGGACAAACATGGTTTCAACATTGAAATACTGCCCATCATACAAGATTACAGGCAAAGGCAGTACTTCGTTTATTATTGTCCATGTTTAATTACCTGCCCATTCACCATATTTAAATTTTTACTATTTAATTCTATTTATTCCTTTATTTTTATAATGTGTTAACAGTATTTTTTCAAGTATGAGTTTTGCATGAATGATATTTTAGTAAAATAATGGATTTATGACGATTTTCGATTTTTTTCAAAAATCAAAAAAACTCCACACTTTTTTACACCCTCGTCAAGGACTATTGTCAAGACAAAATAATTTAGTAAAATTTGACATTGTAAAAAATTCAGTGGGTGGCATGGTGATGCCGATGTAAAAATAAATCTAAAAAATGTTATATTGGCATAATATTTAAATAGGAGAAAGGATATTAATTAATATCATG
>JAITGU010000108.1 GCA_031280375.1 Candidatus Methanovirga procula
AAAGCCAACAAGATGAAAATACAATAAAAACCACCAAACCAGTAATAATCAAAACAATAAGAATTAATAATTAAGTAATAAATAAACAGGAAAAATTAAGTTAAAAGAAATTCTCTACAATATACAACCCTTTTGGAAAACAAAAACTTCTTTTCCTAACTTACCTAAAAATAAAAAAAATGTTAAACAAAGCCAAGTTTTTAATCCAGTTTTTTCAAAAGCTGGATATAAAATCTTGTATTTTAACTTTATTTAAGAAAAATAATGATTTATTGTATATTTCTTGATATTAATAATTTAATTAATGAATTTTTCTACTATAGTCATTATGGTCATGTTTATCAACTATTAATATTAATTATATCTTTAAATTAAATTTAAATAATATATATTAAATATTAAGATTTATAATTTTATAGAAATCCTACAAAATGACTATATTAAAAAATTATTTTCAATCAGAAGAAGGACCTATTCTTTATTGTTACAACTATTTCCTTATTTTCCTGTTCATCACCATAAAATCAGAAGAAGGATTTATTCTTCATTGTTAAAAATTTATTTTAGAGAGGTTGTCTAACAATTATTTTCGTGTGGAGTAAGACCGTACAAGTATTTAAATTGAATAGAGCAAATCATTTTTCATGATCCTGTATTGTTGGGCAACCTCAAGAATAAAAAAATATCTTTAAAGTTAGTAATTTATTTTGTATTTCAGATGACTTTTCAATAAAATTATGTAAAAAAAATTAGAAAAAATAATTATTATAATGTTAGTATATTCTTTTTATGTTTTTGTTTAAGTCGAAATGTTTATCAAAACATAATATTTCTTTTATTCCCAACTCTTCCATTACATTCATATATAAACAATCAAAAAAAGGTACTCTTGAAGGCTGGAACGATTTAATATTCTTTACAGCACCAGCATGATATTCATAATCATCGGTTATTACTAAATTATCATGCATAAATTCACAAGCATAATCAATTAATTCTATATCCACTTTTAATCTAACATTTAAAGTGTTGATGACTTCACTAATAACAGAAGGAGTAATTAACTTGTCTTCATGCTTATTTTTCTCCCATAATTCGATAGCTCTATCATAAGATCCTGGTTCTTTAGTGATTAAACTTACTAAAAAGCTCGCATCTACAAATATCATAGTTTTAATCCTTTCCCATTCTTAAATCAAGTAATGCTTTAACAGGATCTATTCCTTTTGGTGCTTTAACTATTCCAACTATTGAATTTAATTCCTCATCAGTAGGATTAGGGTTATAAGTGTCTTTATTAAGTATTTTTATTTTTCCATTAGTTAATCGTTCCATTCTTGCAAAAGCAACTTCTTTACTTTCCCTGTTTTCCAATCCTTTTTTCAGTGCATCGTTTATAATACTGTTTTCTGTTTTATTTTCTTTTTTAGCTATTTTGGTGATTTTTTTTAATAATTTTGGTTCTATTTCAACTGTTGTCATTAGTACCAGCCCCATATATAAACTTTTTTTATATTTACAGTTGGTAGAGTTATATTTCTCCTTTTTTATTATACTATATTATGATACTCATTTATATTAAACTTTTTTAATTACAAATCATAGGCTCTGTCTAACAATTCTGACTCACAACAAAAGTTTAATCTATTGATTTTTATTGAAAATTATTTAAATTATTTTAAATATTTAAAAATTGTTCACTTAAGCATTTATATAGGTTGAACGAAAATAATTGTTGGACAGCCTCTTATTATAAAATAATTATTAATATTATTTTTAAAAAATATGAATTATAATATAATAAATTTGAATTTGATCAAGTTATATCAATAATTCAATTGGGTTTTGTAACAGTCTCCTTGTTTATACTAAGTTTTATGAACGAAAACACAGCATCATATATCATTATAATATCTATGGTTTCACAAGGTGTAGATTATGGTTTATTCATATTTTAATTATTGTTAGAGAGTTAACTATTAAACAGCTATTCTGTGAAATAATCTAATGGAAATGTTTCTTTAATCCACACTAATTTTTCATTATCTCTAATTATCACATATTCTCTTGTAAGAAGATCAGCATTTGAATTAAATAATTTTAGTAATTCATCGGTTTTTGGTTCAATACCAATAGCTTCTATTTCTCTCCTTGACTCAATATTATATTTTCTAAGTATTCGTCCTATTGGCATATTTGCCTTGATTAAATTTTCTTTAATATCATGTTCTAACCTTTTTAAAGGAATATATGATGTTGCATAAATTAAAGGTTTATCATCTTTATGCATTAAAACTACCCTATAATTAATCTCTTCGTTTTCTTCAATGTCTAAGATTTTAGCTATTCTGGAATCAGCTTTTTCAAATTGTTGAGTAAGTGTTTTAATAGCTATTTTACCATTTAAAACATCTAAAATAGTTGTTACAGAGCCATCTGTTGTTAAAAGTATTTTTTGTGTATTAGATAATTCATATCCTTTGTTTTCAAGTTTGATAACCTCTTTAAAAATATTAGTATATTTTGGCATTATTTCCCTCTTTTTTAATTCTCAAATATTATAATTACTATTATTAATCGTATTTAGTACTATTAATAAGTTATAACTCAGAAACCGACCCAGCAATTTAATTCAACAAATTTTTATTTGAGTTTATCTAAAATTGTGCTACGTGCTTGTGATATGGTTAAAGGATAATTTTTCTTACCTAATTTAATATCATCTTCTTTATCAAGGATTTCTGCTAAATGAGCTATTCGAGGTAAACGTAAATTAGAACCTCTTATCATGCCTATATCTTCGAAAACTTCTTTAGGAGTTCCTTGTTTAATAATAGTCCCATTATTTATTATATTTATTTTTTTGGAGCACAATGGAACTAAGTCAACATCGTGAGTAGAGATTATTATCGTAATTCCTTCTTTATTAAGTTCGTATAACAATTGTAAAATTTGTGATGCTCCTTTAGGGTCAAGACCAGAGGTTGGTTCATCTAAAATCATTATTTTAGGAGTCATAGCTAAAATACCTGCAATAGCAACTCTTTTTTTCTGCCCTCCACTTAAATGATGAGGAGGCTTTTTTTCAAATCCTTCCATGCCAACCTTCTTTAAAGAGCTTTCAACTAATTTTTCAGTTTCTTCCAATGATTTTCCAAGATTAAGAGGACCGAAAGCAATATCTTCTTCAATTGTAGGTGCAAATAGCTGATCATCAGGATTTTGAAATACAATACCCACAGTTTGGCGAGCTTTAACTAAACTTTCCTTATCGTACTCTAATTTTTTATTGTTTATGAATATTTCTCCACTTGTTGGAGTAAAAATTCCATTAAATTGTAGAAAAAGCGTTGATTTTCCTGCTCCATTTGGTCCAAGCAGTGAAATTATATCTCCTTTCTCTACTTTAAAGTTAATATTGTTTAAAGCTACTGTACCATCAGGATATTTATAGTTTAAATTTTTTGCTTCAAGTATATGCATTTAATTACCTATAATTATTATAATAATGTTTTTTATGTTTTTAAGTTTTTTATTTATTATTTAATAATTAATTTATATTTTATAGTTTTTTTTGGAAAATTTTTTAATTGGTATAATTTTTCTTATTAATATTCATTATTCTTTTAAATCAGAAAAACAGAGAGTTAGAAAATTTTAATTCTTTCGCGTTTTTAAAATATAAAACATTATAGAACTATTTATTAAATTAAAACACTAATATCCAACAATAAAAAGTCAAAAATCATTTATTTTACTTCTATAAAGATAATGATAGCTATTGTTAAAATCAAAGCACAACAATCAATATTTTCTATAGAATGTTCTTCAATATATTGATTTGCTTCACCATTGTATCCTCTACTTAACATACTAAAATAAATCTTTTCTCCTTTCTCAAAAGAATTGAGGAAGATCATCATTATAGAATATCCAACTTGTCTCAGTATCCACATATAACTGACTTCACGATTCCAGATATTAAAACATCTGGATTTCTGAGCATTTTTAATGTTATCAAGTTCATCAAAGAATACAAATAAATATCTGACTGTCAGTGATAAAATTATTGTTAAGACTTTTGGAAATCCTAATCTTCTCATTGCATTAATAATGCTGTTCATTGGTGTGGATGAAGAGAATAGAACTATCATTGAAATGGACACTGTAAGTCTACTTAGAAGTAGAATTCCGAATTGAATTCCTTGAGAACTTACACTAAGTCCAAAAGGTAAAGTGTATAAAATATCTCCAGGTCTAATAAAAGGCTGAAAAATAGCTATGAAACCTCCAAAAGGAAGAATATAAACTATCCTTTTGAAATAATACTTTAATGATATTTTTGATAGAAAAACAAGGAATAGTATATAAATTTCGATTAAAAGAAGATTTAATAGCTTGGTAGTGTAGACACTATACACTATTAATATTAAGGTCATTATTAGTTTTATTCTTGAATCTAAGTTATGAATAACACTTTCTTTTCTTGCTTCTCTTTCAAGTGTATTCACTGATGTTTTCATTAAGATTATTCCTTTTAGATTTGGTATTAAGACCTTTTCTTTAGAAGAATTCCAATACCATAAGCAAGAGCAAAAACAATTATAATACCAATAAAAATAGCTATTACTCCTGAGAAAGGTGTTTCACCTAATCCTGGAATATTATAATCTGGCATTATTGAGTTAATAAATGGTTCAGATTCAAGAACATTTGGATTTAATTTCTCTGCTGTGCTTTCTAATCCATCAGGATTGGTTGAAGCGAAAAATGGTGCAAGAATTCCTATTACAATAGCTATTGTAAGCCCAATAATCAATAATTTTTTATCTTTAATACTCATTTTAATTCTCTCTTTTTAAATCTAAACTTTTTTTATTTATTAAGTCTGGTCTAAGATTATTAATAGCCATATAAACTATTGTACTGATTATTCCTTCACCAAAAATACCTATCACAAGATGGTATAACCCCATGAAAACTAATCCTGCTGTTAATGGGAATGTTCCTGCTATAAATAATTCTAAAGCACAAGCTATTGATGTAATAAATATTGCTAAGAAACTTCCCATAAAGACAGATGGAACAGCGTGAACTAATGGTTTCAAGGCTTTAAAAATATAGAACCCTAAAAATGAAGCAATAATTCCCATATTGAATATATTAGCTCCAAGGACTGTCACTCCTCCATCTCCAAAGGCTAATGCTTGTATTATAAGTACAACTGTCATGACTAAAAATCCAGCGAAAGGGCTTCCAAGCAAAATAGAGACAATAGGAGAACCTATCATATGCCCACTGGTTCCCCAAGGAATAGGAATATTCATAGCCATTATTGCAAATACTCCTGCACCAAGAACTGCGAGTAAAGGTATTTGTTTTTCATCCAAATTATTTTTTGCCCAATTAACAGCAAAATAGCCTACAAAAATCACAATAACATAATATACTATACATTGTGAAATTGGTATAAAACCATCAGGTATATGCATCTTTTCCCTCCTTAATAAAAATATAACTATATTGAATATTAATGGTTATTTAAATTATTTTTTTATTAAGTATTTAAATTTTGTTATTATCTTCTTGTAATGAAATCGATATCTTCAATAGTTAAATTATAGAATTTAATAAAGTGAGATTATGAGTCTTTTTTAGAAAATTAGGTGTTCAATATTAAATTGAACAATTAGAAATTAGTATTGAAGAATTTTTATTGTCTATTGATTTAATAAAAATGGTATTTTTAGGAGTAATGCAAAATAAAAATTGGAATAAGGAATAATCTTCCTTAGTCCTTTAAAAACTATTTAAGCTTCCCATAATCCGTGAACATTACAATATTCTCTTGCTTTTAACTTACTAATATCTGTATCAACTTTAAACACAGCTTTTGGTTCTTCACCAGGCTTTAGAGTCTTTCTGTAAGTCACATTTCCATCGATTAATTCAATGAAACATATCCGATGTTCAGCTTCCATTGGATGAGTAATCTCACCAACTTTAATAATAACATTATCTCCATTTCTTTCAAGAATTGGAACATGTTTTTGGGAGCCTTCACCATCATGTTTAGGTTTTAATTCTTCAAGATCATCAAGGCTAACAGTTTCAGGACCTTGAACAAGTTTTTCTAATACACTACCACATTTTTTACATTTAAGTAATTCACCTTCTTCTACCATAGAAATCATCTCCTTAATAGTTATTTAAATTAATTTATGAATAGAAACTTTTAAAAGTGGATATTTATAAATTTAATATTCATCACAAACTATTTCAAAGTACTTAGTTGGATGATCACAAGATGGACATTTAGCAGGGGCTTGTTTACTATTTAAAACAAATCCACATTTTTGGCACATCCAATTAACTTCTTTATCCTTTGAAAACAAGGTTCCTTTTTCTAAACTATCAAGCAATAATTGGAATCTTCTTTCGTGATGAGATTCAGCTTTACCAATACTTTCTAATCTATCAGCTATTTCACTGAAACCTTCTTCTTTAGCTGTTTTTGCAAATTCAGGATACATTTCAGATGTTTCAAAATGTTCTCCTCCAATAGCAGCTTTTAAGTTCTCCGCGGTATCTCCAAGCACATTAGGGCTATCTGCTTCCACAACAATAGGGTCATCGTTTTCCTTTATCTGGTTAATTAAACGGAACAACCATTTAGCATGTTCTCTTTCATTTTCAGCAGTAAGTAAAAAAATATCAGCTATTTGTGGGTATCCTTCATTAACAGCCTGCTTACTATATATTGTATATCTGTTTCTTGCTTGGCTTTCACCAATAAAGGCATTAGTTAAATTTCCAATAGTCTTTGTCATTTATATCATCTCTCTTCTCTATTTATATAAAATAATTTCTTAATTTAAACTATTTTATATAATTCCAATTGTATCTTAATACATTGTATAATAATTAAAACATATAAACTTTTTGTACTTATAATTTAGAAATCTAAAAATTCACATTATAGCTATTCCTATAATCAATAGTAGTTAATAATTCAGTGATTAAAAAGAATTTAGGAATATAAATCAATGATGTTAAGTCATTTTTTGTTTAAATTATATTTAGTATTTTTACTCTTTTTGTTTTCATTGATTAACTATTTTTTATTGATTAAAGTATTCATATTTGCATATTTAAATTTATCTGAGATTATATTCTTTGTTTTCCTATTTTTAATATCCATTCTATTTTTTAATATATAATAGATCTTCTATTAACCTAAACTTTGTTAATATCGATAAAATTAATATTTGCTAAAAGTTCTTTGTTTTAAAAGCTTTAGCTTTTAAACTTAGGAGAATATCGAAAAATCGAAGATTTTTCTAAGTTCCCTCACGGGAACTGAAGATTCGACCTGTGTTGCAAAATCATAGATTTTGCACAGTTAGAAAAGATTTTTTTATTTTGGATTTAAAGCCAAAATTAGGAATTTTAAAAATCTAAAATTTTAAGATATTGAGTTTATAGAAACTTTCATAAATTTTTTAAAAGTTGTTAATATGTGATTTTTCTAAAAGTGAGTATTACATATATGAGGATATCTATCAACCCAAATTTTTAAAAAATTGGTTGCTCTATTTTTAATTTAAAAAATTACACTGTCTTATTTTTCACATGAAAATAATTGTTACACAGACTCTTAATATATATTTAATAATTAAAAATTTAAATGTTTTTTTTTAAGAAAAATGGAATTATTTATATATTAATAAGAGTTTGTTTTGCAGCTCAATTTTCAATGATCAAAGTTTCATTTTTAATAAAAGTATTATTAAAAAATTTTGACACTGTAAAAAATTCAGTGGGTGGCATGTTAATGCCGACGAAAATAAATCTAAAAAAGCTTTATATTAGCATTAATATATAAATAGGAGAAAGGATATTAATTAATATCATG
>JAITGU010000127.1 GCA_031280375.1 Candidatus Methanovirga procula
AAATAATTTAGTAAAATTTTAAAAATGAGTTTTCAGGAAATCAAAGGATTATTCAGTTGAAATTTCACTAAATACGATTCTAATGAAAAATTATCAATAATAAAATCAATACTAAAATAGAAAGAATAAATTTGTCATGACAATAGTCATTATGGTTATGTTTGTAAATTATTAATAATTATATCTTATAAATATCTTTAAATTAAATTTAAATAATGTATATTAATTACTAAAGTTTTATAATTTTATAAAATTTTCAAATGACTAAATAAACATTAAATATTATTAATGGAAAATAGCTATTTGTGTAATCTTTGCACAACAGGAAACGATATTTTTCTACAAACTTGGTTCTTTCAATCGTCATCAACTTAAGAAATCTTGTTAAATATTTTAATAAAAAATTAAACAAATTTATATAAAAAAATTTGCAATTTATTTAAAATCATAAAAAATATATAAATCAATTCATCGTCTTAAAAATAAAAATCGTTAAGTTGATGACATTGCTGTTTAAACTATTCTTAACCACTGAAAATCGAAGATTACTGAAAATCGAAGATTTTCATAATTACAAAAATTGCAAAGCAATTTTTGATAATTTTCATAATTACAAAAATCAAAAATTTTTGGTAATTTAATCTCAAAATAATCTATTATAAAACCTTATAAATATAAACTGAGGATTAATAATGTATCTAAACAAAGAAGAAGAAAAAATGTATCAAGGAGAGTATGGAACTACCGTTGCCAAAAGTATGGAAATATTAGTTGCCTTAGGAAACATATATGAAGCACCATCCCTCATAGACATCAGTTCTGCTCAAATTTCTGGAGTATCATATAAAACCATTGGAGAGGCAGGATTAGAATACTTAGAAGACCTATCCAAAAATGGGGCAAATCTTGTAAATATTCCCTCAACACTAAACCCTGCAGGAATAGACTTAGACAACTGGAAAACATTAAAATTCCCAAAAAAATTCAGTGAAAAACAAAAAAGAATAGTGGATGCCTATGGAAAACTTGGAGTAAGTAAAACATGCACATGCACACCATACCTAATCGGTAATGTTCCTCGATTAGGAGACCATGTAGCATGGTCAGAATCATCAGCAGTCGCATACCTAAATTCTGCAATTGGTGGCAGAACAAACAGAGAAGGTGGTCCATCAGCATTGGCATCAGCTATTTGCGGTAAAACAGCTATGTACGGTTACCATGAAACTCAGAACAGAATTGCAAACACTATTTTTGACTTAGATATTAAAATATCTGGTCTTGATTATGGAACAGTAGGATACATAGTTGGTAAAGAAATAGGTGATGGTGTTCCATACTTCAACCTAAAAAACAAATCTAAAAATACTGAATTAAAATCTCTTGGAGCAGCATTAGCATCATCTGGTGCAGTTGCATTATACCATATTGAAAATGAAACTCCAGAATATGAACTTGCTAAAAATGATAAGGATTTCAAAACCCTTGAAAAAATAACAATAAGCAAAGAAGATATTCTAACCACAAAAGAAAACTTATCAACCACAAATGAAGAAGCCGACTTAGTATGTTTAGGATGTCCACATGCTTCTTTAGAAGAAATAAAAGAAATTGCAATGTTTGTCAAAGGAAAAGCTATTAAAAATCAGTTATGGGTCTGCACATCTATTAATATTAAAGCATCTGCAGATAGAATGGGTTACACAAAAATCATAGAAAAAAGTGGAGGACATATACCCACAGATACTTGTATGGTTGTAGCTCCAATTGAAGATATGGGATATAAAAATATTGGTGTAAATTCTGCAAAGGCGGCCAACTATGTACCAAGTATGTGCGGACTAAATGTCATATACGATGACTTTAAAAAACTCATAAAATTCAAATAAAATCCTAAAGTTGACAAAAATTGTTCTTATACATGAAAATAAAAAAAGTCTTAAAAATATTTAGTTTATAGAAACTCTCTTATAAAATAAAAAATTTTATAAATATGAAAATCCAAAGGATTTTCAGTAATTAACAATTTATTATATTATAATTGTTTAATTCAATATAAATAGTAATTAATAACTGCACAACAGCCCCCTAAACAAAACATTCCTTAGATGGTCATCCATGCATTAATTTTTTTGAGTTAATTGGGAGTAAAGTGAAACGAAACATTCCTTAGATGATACCTGATAAAGCTACAATATGATTATTCAGAGAAAAATTAACCAAACATGAAGTAATGAAAACTATGATCTTTATTCAATGAATTGATAGATAACGAGTTAGAGTCTGGAAAAGAGTACGAATCAGGATAATACTTACCTAACAAGACCCAAATCACCAAAAAATAGAAGAAATTTTTGATTATGCACTTATTTAAGATTTAAAGAATTTAAACAGATTAATTTCTTAGCTTAATAACAATGAAAAAATAATTTAATTTTAAAAAAAAAAGTCACGATTGGTTTTCTATCTTACAAGCAATATCTATTCTACTACCAATTTTTAATTTTATTTCTTTGATTGCAAGACCAATCATAGTCACATTCTCACAACCATACTTTTCATAGTATTCTTTTTCTTTTATTTGATTTAATGCAACTTTTGCAAGTGTTTCAATATTTTTATCTTTCATCTGTGTATATTTTAGTTCTATTATTGTGGAATGCCCATTATTATCAGTAAATGAGTAATTATCATCTTTTTCTTCAATGATTATATCCATTCTGCCACTGAACATTCCTACTTCGCTTTCAGTTTGAATATCTAAACCTTTAATTGCAAAATAGATAAGAGTTTGATAATATCTCCAATTTCTTATTTTAAGTTGATAATGAACATTCATTATTTCTTTTTTTAAATATCTTACAAGTAGGTCACATCTACCCTCTTTAAGTTCATTTAATATTTCTTTTCTTTTAGATCTAAAACTATTTTCAGTTTTTATGTAGAAATTTTCAAGGAGATTTCTTGTAATCGAAGTCTCAACCTCAAAATTAGGTATTTTAAGAGTGTATACAATTTCATCCTTGATCATTTCTTTTTTCATGATTGTTAGATAACCAGATTGGAATAACAACGGTATTTGTTTAATATTTTCAATGTCAAAAATATTAAGTTCAGATTCGTATAACTTTATTGGATTGTAAACATGTCCAATGTTAAAGTTTTTCTTAAATATTTTGACTAAGAAATTAGGTGTTCCAGACTTAAACCAATAGTTATTGAACTCATCATCATCAAAAAAGTTCATTAATGAATATGGATTGTATAAGAAACTTTTACCATCCCAAGAATAGCCATCATAATGATATTTAATCTTATTAATTACTTCTTTATAATTAATATTCTTTAAATCTGCATAATTAACTATAAATTCTTTAAAATATTTTTCAAGTTCTTCTTGAGTATAACCACAGATAGTGGAATACTCTTCTTTTAAGGTTAAATCTTTTAAATTATTAAATCCAGAAAATATTGACAGTTTAGAAAATTGTGTGATGCCTGTTATAAATACAAATTCAAGCACAGCATCAAGACTTTTTAAGACTCCGTGAAAATTTTTTAATAGCTTTTGATTTGCTTTGGCGGTGTCAATATTATCTATGTTGTCTAATACTGGTTTATCATATTCATCGACTAAAACAACAACATTTTTCTTGTGAGTATCATGAACTTCCTCTATTAAATCTGAGAATTTATCGATTAAATTATTGGATTCAAGTTCAATACCAAAATTTTTAGCTATTTTATCTAATCTATGATTCAAAGATTCTTCAAGTATTTCTCGAGTCTCAGAACCAATATTATTAAAATCTAAATGTATGACTGGATATGTTTCATCCCAATTCCAATGATTATAAATGTAAGTATCTTTAAATAGTTTTTTATCACCTTCAAAAAGTTCTTTAAGTGTGCTGATTAGTAATGATTTCCCAAATCTTCTTGGACGAGACAAAAAATGATATGTTCCATTAAGCTCCCTCATCCTTTTAATCACCTCTGTTTTATCCACATAAATCTTATTTCTTTTTATTAATTTCTTAAAATCAGATACATCAATGGATAATTCACTTTTCATGTTCATTTTTAATCACAAGTACTCGTTAGTATGTTTTTAATAGTGTAGTATGTTATTAATTAATATAAATATTTTATGATAATAGTGAGGTTGTAAATTTTTGTGGAGTTTTTTCAATTTTTCATGGTTTATTTAATTATAAAATTTTTTATTTTATAATTTATAGTAAGTTTTTGATAATGTTCTTAAAAAATAAACTTCTTTAAATTAATATTAATTTATTGAATATTCTTTATTAGATAAAATACCTGATATTAATTATTTAATTTTTTAAATAATTAATTTTTCATTATTAAAAAGAAGAATTAATTCTTCTAAATTGAAAATAAATTTTCAATAATCAAAATATGATTTAAAAACTTTTCCAAAATGACTATAATTATAAAATTTTTTATTTTCTTTAGCTAACATACTCACCTTGAGTACTATAAACTTCTCCACTGTCCATAACAACTTCTCCTCGAAGTATTGTCATAATAGCTATTCCTTTATATTCCATGCCTTCAAATGGGCTGTATTTTGCTTTAGTATATAAATTATCAAGATTTATTTTTCCTTCTTTTTTAATATCTAACACTGTAAAATCAGCATCATATCCAATAGCTATTTTTCCCTTATTTTTTAGATTAAAAACCTTAGCTGGATTATTAGAAAATCTTTCAAGAACTGTTTTCAAATCTACTTTCCCTTTATTTACTTGGGTGAGTAAAAGAGGTATTGCTGTTTCTAAACCTGGAATTCCTGATAGTGAATTTAAAACTCCTTTATTCTTATCTTCTATGGTGTGTGGAGCATGATCTGTTCCAATGATGTCAATATCTTTTAATTGACTAATAGATAAATTTTCACCAACTGGTCTGAGTGGTGGGTTTGTTTTAGTCATTGTTCCATGTTCATTAAAGGCTTCATTTGTAAGTAGTAAGTGATGAGGAGTCACTTCTGTACTTACTAAATCTTTTCTTTTAATAGCTTTTAAAGCTTTATTTGTGCTTAAATGACATATATGGATGGGGACATTGTATTTTTCACTTAAATTTAGACTTTGATTAACAGAATTGACTTCTGAATTTGTATTTCTTATGTGACTATGATCAATAGCTGAAACTTCTTTTTCTATAAATGAATTGGTGTTTTCCTCAATTATTTTCTTATTTTCACAGTGTAAACTTAATTTGTAATTGGTATTCGATTCTTTATTTAATGAAGAAATATTTTTAAAGTTTTTTTCAATTTCTTGATTGGAATGTGTGTCCATAAACATTTTAAATGAAATTGGTTTAAGTTCAGCTATTTTTCTTATTTCATCTAAATCATTCATTCCACTGTGAAGTCCAAAATCTACCACACTTTTGTTTTTAGCTATTTTTAGTTTATTTTTAAAGTTTTTATAGGTGTTTGTTTCTGGTTTAGTGTTCGGCATGTCAAATATTGTGGTGAATCCTCCATTTGCTGCTGCCATTGATCCTGTTTTAAAAGTTTCTTTTTCAATGAACCCTGGGTCTCTAAAGTGTACATGGGGATCAATGAAACCAGAGGATAGGATATTGTTTTCAATATCTATAGTTTCATCTCCTTTAATAGGACTTTTTGAGATGGTTTTTATTTTTCCATTTTCAATTCCAATGTAGTATGAATATATTTCATCGACTAATTTACAATTTTTTAAAACTAAGTCCATTTAAATCCTCCAATATCATCCTCTAAGTCTTAAAATTTCCTTCAAATCTGTGTCATTAAGCTCTGTTATGAAGTTTTCGCCTTCACCTACAGTTAAGTCAGCTAATTCTTTTTTATTTTGAATAATATCATCTATTTTTTCTTCAAAGGTTCCTGTGGTAATCAATCTGTAGACCATGACATTTTCTTTTTGACCAATTCTATAAGCTCTATCTGTTGCTTGATTTTCAACTGCAGGGTTCCACCATAGATCATAATGAATAACATTATTTGCTGCTGTTAAATTTAATCCTGTTCCACCAGCCTTTAATGATAATATAAGTATTCTTTTTTGAGTATTATTTTGGAAGTCGTCGATTATCTTATCTCTTGTTTTTCTTGTTTGGCTTCCATGAAGGAAGTCTACTTCAGTGGATAGTTCCTCTTGAACAGTTTTCTTAATAATTTTCCCCATTTCAACATATTGTGTAAAGATTAATACTTTCTCTGAATTTTCTTCAATGTTGATTAATATATTTAATAAAACTTCAAGTTTACCAGATTCTTCAATCTTAGCTGTTTTTTTCTTTTTAAATTGGGATGGATGATTACAAACTTGTTTTAAGTTGTTGATTAATTTAAGAACTAATCCCTTACGTTTCATGCCATCACTACCTTCAATCTGATCTAATATTGAGTCTATCATGCTTTGATATAGTGCTGTCTGACTTGGTGTTAAATTACAGTATACATTATTTTCAATTTTTTTAGGCAAATCTTTTATTATTGATTTATCTGTTTTTAATCTTCGCAGTATAAAGGGCTTTGTGATTTTTTTAAATATATCTAGCCTATTTTTATCTCTGTTCTTTTCAATTGGAATAATATATTTTTTTTTAAATTTATTAATATTATCTAAGTATTTTTTATTGGTAAAATCAAATATGCTCCAATAATCCAATAACCTATTTTCTAATGGTGTTCCAGTTAATGCGATTTTATGATCTGCTTTTATTGATTTAATATTTTTTGTTTGTTGTGTTTGTGGGTTTTTAATATTTTGTGCTTCATCTATAATAAGTAAAAACCATTTTTTATTTTTAAATTTATTAATATCTCTTCTAATTAGTCCATATGATGTTAATGTTATATCAACATCATTTTTAAAGATTCTATCAGTTCCATGATAGATATGTGAAGTTAATGATGGTGTAAATGTTTTTATTTCCTTTTTCCAATTAGATAATAGGCTTGTCGGGACTATAATTAATATTTTTTTATTGTTTAATAAATCATTGTTTTTAAGATGCAATATTGCTGTGAGAACTTGTACTGTTTTCCCAAGTCCCATATCATCAGCCAATATACTTCCAAAGTTAACTTTTATATTTTGTATTAGCCATGTGAAGCCTTTTTCCTGATATGGTCTAAGAGTAGCATTTAGATTGTTTGGAACTTTTATCTCTTCATCCTCTACTCTATTTTTTAACAATTTTGATAAGTTATCATCAACTTCAACATCCCAATTATCATAATCCTCACTTAAAATCGATTGCATTATTTCATTGTTGTTTAATTTCAGTGGTTTATTGATCTTATTTAATATGGATTTTATTTCTGTTTTATCCAATACAACATATTCATTAGCTATCTTAACCAGACCATCAGACTTTTCTAATAACTTTTTAAACTCTATTTCATCAATAAGCTCATTACCTATGTGTATCATCCAATCAAAATCTACTAAATCCTTAAGAGAAATGTATGACATCTCATCATTATCCAGTTTCATCTTTAAATTTAGTACTAACCTTGGTTTAAGAACTTTTTGCAATGATTTTGGTAATATTATTGAAACACCCATTATCTCAAGCAGTGGCATTATCTCTAAGAAAAATACACTAAAATCCTCTAAACTAAATGTCATTGGTTTTTTAGCATCAATTGAATTACCTAACTTAGGTAAATGATCTTTAATCAAGTGTATATCTGATAATAATTCAATTTTTTTATCTATTTGCTTATAGTTCTTTTTATCTGAAATAAAATAATATACTTCCTCAGGAGCATTATCATCAAAACTTACCTCTAAATCTACTGCAAAATTTTCATTTTTTTCATCGTTTATTTTTAAAAAGAGATTATAATCTCTTTCCCGTATGTTTAAATTTGAAAGCCATTGTTTAATAATATTCGTATATAATTTAGTTTCAAAACTGTTAAATTTCTGTCTTTCTCCAAGATAAAAAAGTCTAAACACTGGATTACTTAATTTTTTCTGCATATTTTTACTTAAGTTAATATTTAAAATAGAATAAATCATTTGAGATAGTATCAAGCTTAACAAAGTTTTAACCTGTTCTTTAACAGGGATCATTTTATTATTGTAAGTTAATAAATTATTAGGAGCAGACCTTATAAAATCATTGTAAATATTAACTAATTTTTCATCGAATAAAGCTATAACCCATCTTATAATAGTTTGATTGTTAAAGTCTTCTATTAGTTCTGGGATAAATGCAGATTTTCTTATCAATTCTCTTGCAAACTGACTTAAGAAATATAGGTATCTTATAGTATAGTTGTATTTATAAAGTGTATGATGAGGAATATCTATTATCAAAGCTATTAAAGCCTTATTTAAATCTTTTTCATATATTTTAAAGAAACTCTCTTTCTTGTTTCCATGATTTAAAATTTTATCAATATTATAATTTCTATTTAAATTTATTGTAAAATCATCTAAAAGAGAAACATTACCCCACATAATAGTAAAATCTTTCTCTAATCTTTCTTCTTCAATCTCAAAATTACTATCATTATTAGTTATCCTTATTGATTTTCGCATATTTTTTGGTAAAATGTGATTAGAATTAATTTCAGCACTATATTTTCTTTTAAAAAGTTTGTATATTTCTTCTGTACTTTTTTTAAAATCTTTTTCATAAAACAAGGGTTCGGGTGTTAAAAGAGCAAATATATGATCAAATAAATCAGGGACTTGTGAAAAATCGATGTTCCTAAAAATTTTCTCTTTATCATAATTATTTAAAGATTCAACATTTTTTAAATTTCCATTGCCTTTATTATTCAATGATGTTCTTTCAACATCCAAGTATTCATCCTCAAAGTTCAAGAAAATGTCATCTAAACTATCGACTTTATCAGTATTAACTTTATCAAAATCAGGTATTAATGATAACAAGTCACAATTATGTATATTAAATGCTGTGAAAGGATTTTTATCAATTTCATTAGATATCATGTAAATTAATCCAGCTATATGTTTACATGGCATGGCATAATCAGGACAATCACAATCCCCACTAATATCATTCCAACTTTCTGGAAAAAGTTTAATTCCCAATTGTGAAAGCTTATTGAATAAATCTTTTGGAAGTTCATTGTTCAACAATGAAGATAAAATAGAAAATGAGTTATTAACAACTTCAGTTATGATTTTTTTATCATTTGTATTAAATGATTTCAGCATTATTTTAACATTGTAGTATGAAGCATAGTTTCCTTTAACTTTAGCACTTATCATATTTCCATTTATCTGAATATCATAAACTCTACCAGTATTCGCATAAGTCCTTCCTCGTGGTAGACGATTAGTAAAATCTATGTTTTTAAGGGTATCTAACCATTTATTACCCCACCATGTTTTTCCATACTTAGCCATGATCTCTAAACCTTACATCATGTTTAATATAATAATGAACTATATAAATCACTTATACAGCATTTTGCTTAAGTTCATTTTATAAAACACATTTAAATTAAATTTAAATAATGTATTATTAATTATTAAAATTTTATAATTTTATAAAATTTGGCAAAATGATTATAATTTATAAGAATAATTTTTAATAAAAATTTAGGATGCTATACTTTGAGTAAAAATCTGAGTATGATGAAAACTTGTTTAGTACACTTTAATGTCATATTTATGCATTCTATAAAAGTATATTTGTATATGTTTATTTAAGCCCATGTTTAATTTTAAGTTTTAACATGACTAACTAATTAACCTTTGTTAAATGAGCAAAAATAGATTATATTTAAACTCTTTAAAACAGCATTTAATGCCAAATATTTAATTAGAATTTTAAATGATTTGAATTTAAAAAAATAATAGAGTAATAAATAGCTATTATCAAAATAAAGTAATTTAAAACTTTTTTAGAATTTCTTAATCTTTCATGGAGATGTATACGGTTTTATTTGGATCTAAATCTAATATGTGATTTATTTTAAGTTTAATGATTTATTAATTTGTACTTTTAGATTTTAAATATACTGTAATCTAAAAAATAAGTATTATCAATCCTTGAAATTTTAATTAATTTCTATCACCATATAAAAATTTTTAATAAAGAGAGTTTCTATAAACTCAATATCTTAAAATTTTAGATTTTTAAAATTCCTAATTTGGGCTTTAAATCTAAAACAAAGAACTTTTAGTAAATGTTAATTTTATCGATATTAACAAAGATAGGTTAATAGAAGCTCTCTAAAATAATGTAAAAGTTTTGGGATCTACTATATCAAATTCCACAACAATATTTCCTCAGAACCTTCTTTAAATAAGTTATTTCATGTTTAAAAAGAACTCTTTAAATTTATCAAAATGTATAATGCCTTTTTCAGTGATAATTCCAGTTATAAGATCATCTGGAACTATGTCAAAAGCGGGATTTATAATTTCAGTTCCTATTGGGGCAATTCTACACCCGCCATAATATATTACTTCTTCAGGGGTTCTTTCTTCAATTTCTGTATCATAAATAGAGTTTTTTAAATCAAATGTGCTTAAAGGAGCAGCCACATAAAAAGGAACATGGAATCTTTTCGCAGATAATGCAACCATAAGAGATCCAATTTTATTAGCTATTCCATCATTACATACACGATCTGCACCTATAATAACCTTATTAATTTTGAGAGTTTGCATTAAATATCCTGCTGCAACATCTGGAATCAATTTAACTGGAATATTTTCTTGTTGCATCTCCCAAACACTGAGTCTTGCACCTTGACCAAGTGGTCTGGTTTCATCACAAATAACTTTAATATTCTTATTTTGATGGTGAGCGGTTCTAATAACACCAAGTGCGGTTCCATAATCTACACAAGCTAAGGCTCCTGCATTACAATGAGTTAGAATAGTATCATTTTTTTCAATGATTTCAGCTCCATTGCGACCAATAGCTAAGTTAGTATCTATATCTTCTTTATACATGGCTATGGCTTCATCTAAAGGAGGTTTATTTGAGTTTAAAATTCTGTCAACTGCCCAAGATAAGTTAATAGCTGTTGGTCTTGAGGATTTGAGTTCTTTAGCTACTATATTCATGTCTTCACCAGCATTATTTCCTAACACCATTCCAAAAGCAGCTGCAACTCCAATAGCTGGAGCACCTCTAACAACCATTTCTTTTATTGCAAAGATTACATCTTCATAATTGTCACAGGTGAAAAATATTAAGTCATCAGGTAACTTTCGTTGGTCTATAAGAACGAGTTTATTATCTTTCCATTTCATTGTCTTCATATAATCCTCCAAATATATTAATTGAAGATAATTATATTTGTGAATATGTAGAAAGTAAGTTTACAATATCTTTAACTTCCCCATCATCAAACTTGTTTTTATTATTAATAATTTTATTTAAAAAATCATCTAAGAGTAAGTATTCATCAGTCAAAGGCAGATTAATTAGAATAATTTCTTTATTAATAAAAG
Source organism: Candidatus Methanovirga procula (assembly GCA_031280375.1). Lineage (GTDB taxonomy): Archaea > Methanobacteriota > Methanobacteria > Methanobacteriales > Methanobacteriaceae > Methanovirga > Methanovirga procula. Next base: position 11,481 of record JAITGU010000127.1, read on the forward strand.
CAACTAAAGGTTCAACACAACATGAATTAAAGCTATTTTCAGCAAAAAAATTAATTAATTTCTCACTTTTCTCAATTGAATTCTTTTTGATTTTATCATGTATACTAAACTTAATATTTTCATCAAAGTCAAACTTAATATTAACTTTATCAGAATTCCTAATTTTTTTTATTTTTTTAGAGCTTAATGGAGAAGAACTAATTGTATAAGTTACACTTCCTTCTGTATTCTGAGGATTTCTAATAATTTCAGTCTCTGTAAAATTTTCATCTTTGAATATCTTTTTTTCATCAATATCCATTTTATTAAAATTATTAACCTTTTTAGTTAAAATAGGAAATATACCACTATTCCCAAGGATAATATGATCAATTTCATCTGAGTCAGGTAATTTTAAAGTTTGTAGAATATAGAAGCTTTCAGGAAGCACCAATAAGTTCTTTTTAAAGCTTAGATTCCCTAATTCATCAATACTGTGCTTTTTGTACAATATCAATCCTATTATAAAGATAAAGATTCCGAATACTATTACATAATAGCCATAAGGTCTAATAATCATAGAAATATCTATAAATCCAATGAAAACTATTGTTAATCCTAAACCAATAGCTGTGTTATAGGGTATTCCATTTTTAGTGTGGATGAGTTTAGATTCTACAGATAAAATTTCATTATCCCCACTAATTCTATCATTTTTAGTCTCTTTTAAATCTTGATTTAAGATTTCTTTTTCTATATCCTTATTCATTGAAGCTTTATTGCTTAAACCTTCATCTAAATTTCCTATAAATGCTTCTTTAAAATCATTTTTAATTTCATTATGCTCAACTTTGTCAGTGGATGAAGGAGTATTATATTCAATCTCTTCAACATCATCTTGCCCATCAATCAGATTATCAGTAGAAATTATGGTATCAAAATCAGCAGCAGCTTCAGGATCGTGTTCTACATCTAAATGATCGTTAATTTCAGGGAAAATTTCTTCTTCTTCATCAAAATATGTTAAATCTCCACTACAAATTGAACATTGATAATCATTAGTTTTTTCATTACTATTAAGAACATATTTAAGACCACAATTTTTACATTTAACTACATAGGTATTAGAACTATTTTTTTCGGACTTCAAGTACCAGTTATCTAAATTTTGATTAGAACCATTTTCTTCCATTAAATTTCCAGCACAAACTGAACATTCAAAATTATATGGAAATTCATGATCCTTCAAACTAAATTTGGCACCACAATGTTCACAAGTGACAACTTTCATATTTTCCCAATATATGACCTTTAATAATTTATTATAAAAACTTTAGATTACTTTTAGGATAACCATCAAAGTTTATAACTTTAATCAACTTATTTCAATATTAGTATTATATTTATTTTCATAATTATATAATTTTCATATTTATTCATGTTATAATTTACATCTAATCGTTTAAAATAGTTTTCACAATTTTTTTACAGCTTTATCATATGTTAATTTATCATTTATAAAGTTTATTATTTATTATTTCTATGGTTTCTCTTTTCGAAGGTCTTATTTTTTTTTGAATATGTTTTTAACATGATGATCTGTTAAATTAGGGTTGTTTAAAACTTCATCTAATAGTTCACGGGTTTTTAAATCCTTTGAATTCATTTTTCTGGCATTTGCAAATAAGACTCCCATTTGAAAAGATCGTGTGTTAGGTGTGTTCATTATAAATGATTCGCAATTAACTCCTAATATTCCTGTGAAGTTTTTTTTTTGAATTTTTTATCATTATTAAGTATTTTATTCTTAGTTTTTGGACCATGGATTGTTTTGGTTGAGTTTTTATAATATTTGCCCTCCAGTTGAGTCCCAAAATCCCAAATACTCTTCTACTAAATTAATATTTCTTAACTTTTTTTTTTAAGTCCTCACGACGATTTTTAGGTTTTTTATGGGCTGTTGAAAAAGGTTTACTATAATTTAAATTCATTTCAACTCTAACAAGTGTCCAAACTCGTTTATAAGAAAATTCAACATCAAATAATTCCTTTATCAATTTTACAACCTCCATAATAGTATAATTACTATCTTCATTACTATCTTCATGAATTAAAATAGCTTTTAATTCATTTTTCTGGTCTGTTGTTAGTTTTCCTGGTCTACCACCATCAAATTTAGGAATTAAACCTTCATAACCTTTTTCATTGTATAATTTTAGCCATCTTGATCCAGTTTGCCTTGCGATTCCAACAACTTTTGAGGCTTCTTTAATTGTTGAATCTTGAAGCAACATTTCAATAAAAAATGGGTCTTATACATATTTTATTTTGCAGTTTAGAATCTTTTATAATTTCATTAAGATTTTCAATACTTAAATGATCTTCCATATAATATTTTCTTCCAGCAGACATGATTAAATATTTATATTTTATTAGTTATAAATGTTTTGGGAAATACTATAAGTTAGAAAGGAGAAAATAAATAAATTAACATTATCAATCCCAGATATAGAGTAGAAATTTATAATTTTCAATATTTCTCACGGCCGTTTTTAGATTATCTCCATCTTTAGGATCGCCTTTACTTATCAATATAATATGGTTTTGAGAGCTAAATTCAATGATTTGATAATTTTTATTGGAATATTTGTTTAAATAATTTTCAAGTAATCCATTAACTTCATCATAGGATTTTTTAGAAAAATGATCGTCTTCGAGTTTTTTCATACTCGTCTCCAATAAGGAAAGTTGGTTTGGTGAAGATTTAAAGGTCATTATATTATTATTGAAACTATTAACACCTCAAACAGGGATATAAATCCTATTTCATCATTAATACTACATCTTTTTATGGTTGTTAGCATCTTCATTTGTTTTTTATCTGTCATTTCAGTTTACCTATTTTTATACTTCTTTTTACCATTTCTAATACAATGAAAAAACTATGAATAACATGTAATATTAAATCAGTTCAAATTGAGCTTGTATCTTTCACAATTTTTTCAGTGGGAGTACCACTGTTTATCATGTTCCATGGAATATAAATCAAGGTGTTAGATTTTCATGAAAAATTCAAGATAGATGGATAGTTATTTAATAGGTTCTAAGAACTATTTCATGGTAGTTTTAAAAAGTACAATGATAAAATTCTTTAAATTCAAAATT
>JAITGU010000026.1 GCA_031280375.1 Candidatus Methanovirga procula
TGAAGATATTTTTTAATATAATTAATTTTAAATTATTTAATAAGGAAATAAATTATTTTTAATTGATATTTTTAAACAGAGAATAAATTCTTCTAAGTTAAAAATAAATTTTTAACAATAGAAAAATTATATGAAAAATTCATTAATTAAATTATTAATATCCAGACGATAAATAAAAAAGTATATTAAATAAAAAGGTATGAATTAAATGGTTTTTATTTGTACAAAATGTAAACATCCATTAGAAATTTTAGGTTTATCTGAATCATCCTACTTAAAATGTAGCAAGTGTAATATTATCATTAAAAAGAATGAAATTAATTCTAATTTAGATTCTGATAATATTAAATATATGGATACTACAGAATACAATGAAAAATTTCATTTAATTAGTATAGCTATTAAAAAAATACTTGACAGCTTAAAGTATAACAACAAATACTTAGATTTGAATGCTATTAATGAACTTATTGAAATCATACTCTCTCATCAGACAATTTTTATTAGTGGTTCAGGAAGATTAAAGTTGATATGCAGTGCTTTTTGTATGAGATTGGTTCATCTAAATTTAAAGTCATATATTATAAATGAGTATACTTCACCCCCAATTAATGAAAAAGATTGTTTGATTATTATATCAAAATCTGGTGAAACAGCTGCTGAACTAATAAATGCTAAAAAGGCTAATGCTCTTGGATGTAAAACAGCCCTTTTAACTTTTAATCCTAACTCTAAAATAGCTAAAATATCCGATACTATTTTAAGCCTAAAAAAGATCGATGATAGTAAAAACCTGAGTTATATATATAAAAGCAGTGATCAACTGAAAATCACATCTGAAGATGCACTATTTGAAACATTAGTTAGTATTATATTAGATGGTATTATTGCAGAAATTATGATAAAATTAAGTAAACATGAAATTGACTTAAAAAATAGACACTTCAATTTAGAATAGTGCGTCATCCTTTACTTTAATCAATCAATAAAGCATGATTAACAAAAGTAAACATGAACAGTGAATCTATTGTCTATCTAAATCCCTGAAATTAAGTTTAAAATAAATTTACAAAGTTAAAGAACAAACTATTCAAAGGTGATTATAATAGAAACTAAAAATATTTTAATCAACAATGGAACCTTAATAAGTCCTGATAGTGATGGAACTATTAAAACCATTAAAAATACTTCAATATTGATTGAAAACGATAGGATAACTGAAATATCCAATAAAATCTCCAAAAATAGTCTGGATAAAATCATAGATGGAGAAAATAAAATTATCATGCCATCTATTGTAAATACACACACTCATACTTCAATGAGTTTATTTCGTGGGTTGGGGGATGATCTAGAATTAGATTCTTGGTTAAATGATTATATATGGCCTATTGAATCCAAATTAGATAGCAACATTGTATATCACGGTGCATTACTCTCACACATTGAAATGATAAAGTCTGGAACAACAACATTTAACGATATGTACTTTTTTATGGAAGATGTTGGTGATGCAACCATAGATAGTGGAATTAGAGGTTGTCTATCCTATGGTATGATCGATTTTGAAGACGAAGAAAAAAGAAAAAGCGAAATAAAAAATTCACTAAAATTACTTAATTACTGTAAAGGAAAAGATAGACTTAAAGGATTTTTAGGACCACATTCTCCTATTACAGCATCTGAAAAACTTTTATTAGAGTCAAGGAAAATAGCTAACAAGTATGATGCTAAATTACATATACATATTAATGAAACTAAAAAAGAAGTTCACGATACCTTAAATACAAAAAATATGAGATCCTTTCAATATTTAGAAGATATTGGATTTTTAGGCGATGATGTAATAGCAGCACATTGCGTTTGGTTATCAGACGAAGAAATTGATATCATCGGAGAATATGATGTTAAAGTTTCATATAATCCATCAAGTAATATGAAACTATCATCTGGAATAGCACCCATTGATAAGTTAATTAAAAAAGGAATTTCTGTATCATTAGGTAGTGATGGTTCAGCATCCAATAATAATTTGGATATGTTTGAAGAGATTAAAATAGGTTCTCTTCTTCAGAAGGTTCATACATCAAATCCTAAAGTTTTAAATGCTGATGAATCATTCAAATTAATTACAATTAATGGTGCTAAGGCATTAGGTTTAGATAATGAGATAGGTTCCATTGAAATCGGGAAAAAGGCAGATATTGTTTTAATTGATACTTTATCTCCCAATTTAACTCCAAACACCAATTCATTAATATCTCACTTAATTTATTCTGGAAATGGTTCTAATGTAAATACTACAATTTGTAATGGAGAAATCCTAATGGAAAATAGAGAACTAAAAATTTTAAATGAAAGAGATACAATTGAAAAAGCTAATGATATCACCCAGGAGTTGAAAAGTCGTTGACTGAGAAAATATGTCGCTTGATAGACTAATTGTAGACTTTGATATTTGAATCTGTTTTGATAATTAATTAAAAGATTGATATATAATAATTGTTCATTAGTTTTTCTTAAAAAAGTATCGATAAATATTTATATAGACTTAGAAGAATTTTTTGTAATTTATAGTTCAATTTAAAATATCTTATTTCTGACAAGTTAGATAGTATACTTCATTAATTCTTAAAATTATATTTTTATTTTTTAGAAATATTAATTATAATAACTTAATTAATTAAATAATCCACATATTTTGAAAATTATAGTTATAGTGTTTTGTAAAATTAATTATTTTGAGCTTAAATTACCAAAAATTTTTAATTTTTGTAATTATGAAAATTATCAAAAATTGCTTTGCAATTTTTGTAATTATGAAAATCTTCGATTTTCAGTAATCTTCGATTTTCAGTAATTAAAAATGGAATTTCTATTAATTTTTTGAACTTGATTAAAATTCTTAAATTTCATTTTTAAATTGTTAAAATTGCATTATTTTTTTTTATAAATAATCTTATAAAAATTAATTTAATAAAATAAACTTATTATTTATAAAATTTTTTATTTTATAAATATTAATCTAAGATTTTGAAATTTATAAAAGTTTTTGATGAACCTTAACTTGTTAAGTTAGAAAATCTTTGATTTTCTTAAACTTTCTTACCTTTAGGTAAGTTAGGGAACTTCAGTTTCCGTTGTTTCGAAGGTCGTGAGAACTTAGGAAAATCTCTGATTTCCTGTTTGTTTCGAATGAAATGAGAAACTTAGAAAACGAAGTTTTCGCTTTATTTCTGAAAGAAATTTAATGAAATTTTCTAATTTCATGTTCTAAAAGGTTCTTCTAAATTTTAAAAATTTAAGTTAATATTTTTATAATTTAAAAGATTTAAAGAATTAATAACAAACAAATTTTTAATAAAACTTATTAACTTAACAGCATTGAAAATTAAACTTATTTAATTTATTTATTCAATTAAATAATAATTAAATGATTTATCAACTTAAAACATAATAATTTATTTATATTATTAAAACAAAAGTTTATTCATAAGATAATAAGGATATTATGGTCTTTAAAGAAAAATTGTCCTTGTAATTGCTTACTTTTGAAGAAATATATGCCTATTTATCAATTATTATTTGATGGGAGGATATAATGCAAGAAGAAGATATTATGAATAGATTATCTTTAGGCTTGTCTGAATTCGATAACATAATTAAAGAGAATAAAATTTATGTTGATAAAACAAAATTTATAAAGAAGATGCTGGATCAAGGAAGAAAATATTATTTTCTTTCTCGTCCAAGAAGATTCGGTAAAACATTACTTGTTTCAACATTGGAAAATTTTTTTCAGGGAAAGAAAGATTTATTTAAAGATACTTATCTTTATTATAATTGGGATGATTGGAGTGAATATCCAATAATAAGGATATCTATGAGTGATATACTTAACACGACCCCACGAAAGTTAGAAAATGGTATATTAAATAAACTTGACTTCATAGCCTCTATACATGATATTGAATTAGATAAAACAGAGGACTATGTTTCAGAGTTCTCAAAATTAATTTACAAAATATATAAAAACAATGAAGAAAAAGAGGTCATTGTTCTAATTGATGAGTATGATGCACCAATATTAGACCACATTAACAACACTGGTTTAGCTAATGATAACCGTAAAATACTTCAAAACTTCTATAATGTACTAAAAAATAATGAAGAACATCTTAAATTCGTTTTCATAACAGGCATCACTAAATTCACAAAAACATCAATATTCTCTAAATTTAACAACTTTGTAGAGCTTAGTCTACATGAAGATTACACCACAATTTGTGGC
>JAITGU010000148.1 GCA_031280375.1 Candidatus Methanovirga procula
TTAACATGATATTAATTAATATCCTTTCTCCTATTTATATATTAATGCTAATATAAAGCTTTTTTAGATTTATTTTCGTCGGCATTAACATGCCACCCACTGAATTTTTTACAGTGTCGTTAATATTAAGTTTTATATTGTAAATAGATAATTAAAATCAATGATTAATTTAATTTTCATAATAAAATAATTTATATTCATTTATTAATTATTCATTTGATGTCTAAAAATAAAAATGTACTAAGGTTGTGATTTTAATGAGAGTAAAAAATTTGTTAGGAATGAATGTTGTGGATAAAAGTGCTATTGTTGTAGGTGAAGTTGAAGATGTGGATTTTGATCAATCTACTGGAAAAATTCAGAGTTTGATTATATCTCACAAAAAAAATATTATTTCAAATAAAGAGATTATAATTTCTTACAACGATATTGAAAATTTAGGAGATTATATTTTACTTAATACATCTGTTAATTTAGAGAATAAATAGCTATTAAACATTAATGTTCATTAAATATTTATTTTTAGTTAAATTAATATAATTGATATCATGTCAACAACTTAAATATTATATAATGTTTAATGAGTAATATGTTAATACATGTAATGAATAAGGTGTTAATGAGATTATTTAATATACTGAGGTGTTTTATTGGAGGCTATCGACATAAGAAAAAAATCCATTAAAAAAGATGACTTTGTGAGATATACTGGAACTGGAGATATTGGAAAAGTTTTAGATATTGTTCCTTACTTATCTTTAGATGGTGTTGATAAAAATTTTAAAATTGCTGAAAGTAACAAGGATAAGTTCTGGATAAAAATAGATAAAACAGATTTGTGGTATATGTCAGATTCTTTAGAACTTTTGGATGAAAAAGATGTTAAAAAATCAAGATTTGAAGAAAGTAGGAATGAAAAAGATTTAGAAGATTTAACAGACAATTTCGAGGACATGGAAATAGATTCAAGTGCAGGTATTGGTGGAGGATAAATTTATTGTCCTATAAGCAGATGATTTAATATGACAGTCACATTATCACAATTAGATAGTAAAAAAAATGAGCCTACAGATAAGGAGATCAAAAGTTTCTTAAATGGAATAGGTAGAATAGATTCAAATTTTGATGGAAATATATTAAAGCCATATTTACATCATAATAATAAAGATATAAGGCTTTTGGCTATTAAAAATATAGGTAAAATGAAGAATATTGGATATTTAAATACTGCTAAGTCTATATATGATAAAGATCCAAGCTCAACTGTAAGAAGGGAATGTGTTTCTACAATAGGGAGAATGAAGTCAGAAGAGATCATACCTATCCTAATTAAGATATTAGATGATAACGATCCTAAAATTGTATTGCAAGCAATTAGAGGATTACTCCCTTTCAAAAATAGAGAAATCGTGAAAATTGCTTTGGAGAACATTAAAAACCATCCTAATGAAATTATTCAAGAAGTTGTTAATATAGAAACATCACCTCCAAAAAGGACTAATAAAAATCATGTGGAAGTACGTGATTTCTTGCAAAATGTGGTAGTTAATGGGGATGTTAGAGAAGTATTGAAATTAATTCCTGAGGATAGTATCCATTTATCTTTTACATCACCACCATATTATAATGCAAGGGATTATTCTATTTATAAAAGTTATCAAAAATATTTAAATTTTCTTTCTGAGGTTTTTAAAGATTTATATAGGGTAACAAAAGAAGGTCGTTTTTTTATATTAAATACTTCTCCAGTCATTGTACCTCGTGCTGGTAGAAAATATTCAAGTAAAAGATATGGTATTCCTTTTGATATTCATTCGAGATTAGTGGATATGGGCTGGGAGTTTGTTGATGATATTATATGGTTAAAACCTGAAGGGTCTGCAAAAAATAGGATTGGGGGTTTTGTTCAACACCGTAAGCCATTAGCATATAAACCAAATATTGTAACTGAATATTTGATGGTTTATAGAAAAAATACTGGAAGATTGATTGATTGGAACATAAAACAATATGATAAAGAATCTGTTGAATCCAGCAGAATTTTAGGTGAATATGATCATACCAATGTATGGGAAATAAATCCAGACTATGATGATGTACATCCAGCGATTTTCCCTGAAGAATTATGTGACAAAGTGATTAAATATTATTCATATAAAAAAGATTTAGTTTTTGATCCTTTTTCAGGTTCTGGTACTTTAGCTAAATCAGCTTTAAAGTTGGGAAGATATTTTTTCTTAAGTGAAATTCAAGAAAAATATTTTAATAGAATCAAAGAAAGACTAAAAGAATTACCCTTGGATAAAATAAAGAAACCAAAGTTTGTAGATTTAAACCAATTTAAAGGAGAAATCCATGACTGAAAACAAGTTATCTATAACTGAACAAACAAGAAACATAATAGTTAAATTATTGAATAATGAAAATTATAGGCCTGTAGTTCAAACAAGTCTAGATGCAGAGTTTTTAGAGTATGTGATTAAGTTTTTTAAAAAAATTGTTAATGCCAAGCTTGGAAATGAAAATATTACTTCAGAATGGTATAAACAGGAGTTTTTAAATGAAAATCTTGATAAGAAAGAAATAGCTTATAATGCTGGATTAAATTTGAAAACTATAACGAACACTTATAACTCTGCAACTAAAGAAATTGTTTTGTCTGCATCATTGGAACATTATGCAGAAATTTGTAATACCATAGATAGGTTAATTGAAGATGGTGGAGATATTAATATTAGTTTAACCATTAAATTTAAAGGAATTAGTGTAGAATTAGATATTAATGAAAGTTTAATTGTCGTGAATTCATTGGCTGTAAGAAGAGCTGCATTTCGTGGTGGAACATGGAGTCAGGTGGGTAAAAATGTAGAAAAGCCCTTAATGATTGTTTTATGTGAACTATTTTCTGTTCCTAAGGAATATTATTCTTTAATTGGTCCAAAATCTCTTAGAGAAGTAGATTTTTATTTAATTGATAATAATAAACATGAACATAGGTGTGAAATAAAATTGATGGGAAAAGGCAACCCAGAATCAGCGGATGTAATTCATGCAAGAAATACTGACATATTTGTGGCAGATGCTTTATCAACAATTAATAAAAAGCAATTAGATGAAAAGGGGATACAATGGATAGAGTTGAGAGAAAGTGGAGGATATAAAAAGTTTGCTGAAGTATTAAATTATTATAAAATTCCTCACGAAAAAAATATCATTGATTTCAATGAAAAATTAGAAAAAATATTTAATGAAGTGTTTATAATAAAAAAATAATTTTTAATATTATATTAATCATACAGTAACTAAAATTTATTAGTCATTGTTTAAAACTAATTTAAGAGATGAATCATGATTGAGAAGAGATTAACTCATCTAAAAGATGATGGAATCCATATGGTTGAAGTTGGTGATAAACCACTGGAAAAAAGAGTGGCAAAAGCAAGTGGTAAAATAATTTTAGATGAAGAAACAATAAACATGATTAAAAATCATGAAATTAAAAAGGGGAATGTTTTAACAACTGTACAGATTGCTGCAATTAATAGTATAAAGAACACTTCAAATATAATTCCTTTGGCTCATCCATTGCAAATAACAGGGATAACTGTAGATTTTCAATTTAAAAGAACCGAAATAGCTATTATTGTTGAGGTTAAAACTATAGGACAAACTGGTGTAGAGATGGAAGCTTTAACTGGTGTGAGTACAGGACTTTTAACAATATGGGATATGGTTAAATCAATTGAAAAAGATGATGATGGACAATATCCTCACACACGAATTACAGACATTTTGGTTCTAAGAAAAATAAAGGAATAGTACTTGGATTTCCAATAAACTGTAACTTTTATCAGCAAAATAGAATCCAAATAAAATACAGTATGGGGTAATTAAATGGAGAGCATAGAAAAACAAATAAAGGAGGTTATAAAAGATTCATATCCCTATATTAAACAGTTAAATCCTGGTCAAAAGGCTGTTGTTGATTCTGGGTATTTGGAAGATGATTCTAATTACATAATAGCTATTCCTACTGCAAGTGGAAAGACAATAATTGGTGTTATGGCAGCTTTAAAGTCCATATTCAATGGCGGCAAAGCTATTTACACAGCCCCTTTAATTTCAATTCAAAACGAGAAAATTATAGAGTTTAAAAAATTTGAAAAACATGGTATTAAGGTTGGTAAACATCCATCTTCAAGTGATTTGTCTGTTATGGTTTTTGAGTCCTTTGATAGCTTAACTCGTTTTCCAGGGGATAGATTAAAAGAGGTTGATACTCTTATAATTGATGAATTTCATATGATAGGTGAGTTTACAAGAGGACCTACATTGGAATGTGCTATTACACGAGCTAAAATCATTAATCCCTCTATTAAAATAATTGCTTTATCTGCAACCTTGAATAATATGGATGAAATTAAGAACTGGTTAGATGCTAAAGTTGTTGAAGATGATTATAGACCTGTTCCTTTGAATAAAGAAGTTTTAAACACTGAAATGTTTGATAGTCAAAATAAGAATGATATTGTAGTTAAAATCGCTGAGAAAAGTATTAAAGAAAATGCACAGTTATTAAGTTTTGTATCTACAAGAAGGTTCACTGAATCATTATCTGAGCATGTTGGGAAGAAGATAAGTAAAAAATTAAGTGATGATGATAGGAAAAAATTCAAAGAAGTTTCCAGTAAGATTTTAGATGTTCCTAAGTCAAAAGGTTCAAATCCCACTTCAACTTGTTTGAGGTTAAGTGAGTGTTGTGAGAATGGAACTGCATTTCATCATGCTGGGATCTTCAATGAGCAGAGAGAGATTATTGAAGAGGAGTTTAGAAAAGGCAATATTTTAATGATATCTGCAACTCCAAGCTTAATGTATGGTGTTAACTTACCTTCAAGGTCTGTGGTAATTAGAGATTATACTCGATGGACTGCTCAAGGATTACAAGCTATTCCTGTTTTTGATTATGAGCAAATGTCTGGAAGAGCTGGAAGACCTTTGTATGATGATGTAGGTTACTCTTATTTAATAGCTAAGTCTTTGGATGAAGCTTATGAACTTCAGGATAGATATATCAATGGGGATATAGAGAATACAACCTCAAAATTAATTGAGAATAAGGATGCCATTTTAAGACAAATTATAGCTCAAATAGCTTCTAGCCTTTCTCGAAATGTTGATGAGATCCAAGATTTCTTTAGTAAAACATTTTATGGTTTTCAAATGAGGAATGATCCTTACATGAAAGAGTTTGCAGAGCTTAGCTTAAAATATGAAATCGAGAACTCTGTAGAATTTTTAATTGTAAATGGGATTATCCAACCAACTCCAGAAGGATTAAAAATTACTAAATTTGGTGATTTAATAGCTAAGTCAAATTATAAAGTTGAAACAGCTGTTAAACTTAAAGAATATGGGAATAATATGAAAGACTTAGATTTTAACAATGTTATTTATGCTCTTTCATCAACTCCTGATTTACCTTTAATTTCGTTTAAAGGAAGAAGGTCAAAAGATCCTGTCAGAGAAAAACTATCGTCATGTGGTTTATTTACAACGAACATTACCAATCCTGAAGCAACAACAGTCTCTTTAATTGAATGGATCAATGAGAAAAATGAATTTGAAATAGAGAATGCTTATCATGTCTATTCTGCTTCAACAAGACGTTCAGCTTATGAAGCATCGATATTAGTCAAATTCTTTAAAGATATTTTGGAGATAAATGGACATTATAGCCATTCACAAAAATTAGATATTTTATCGGCACGACTTTACTATGGAATAAAAGAAGATTTAATCCCTTTAATCATAGGTATAAAACATTTGGGAAGAAAAAAGGCAAGAACACTTATTAAAACCTTTGGAGATGACCTTAAATATTATAATGAAAAAGATTTTGAGAAAATAGAAGGAATAGGACCAAAACTATCTAAAAGAATAAAAGATTATGCAAACTCTTAATTTTTTATTTAAAGTTTAAATAAAATTTATTTTAATCTAATTTAAATAATATTAAATATTTGACAAGTATTCCATTATCGTAATAATATTGATAATAATATTCTAATATTGAATAATCTAATGAATGATAAAATAATATAAATTGTTGTTTACGAGTTTTTGGAAAAGAAAAAAATAATAAGAAAATATAATGAATATAATTAGTTAATATGATAGAAAAGTATTTATATAATTAATTAATTAATTAATATATGATTAAAATTTAACTGTTATAATTCTATTTAACTATTGTTATATTAATTATTGAATAATATGTTTTCTATTTGAATAGTTATTTCTATCTGTATAATTATTTTTTGTAATTATAATTGATTTTTGTTAAATTATAGTTTGAAGTTAATATTTATAATGATTTAGTCGATTATCAGGGTTATGTTAATGATATATTTTAAAGGTGATTTTTAATGAAGTGTGTTATTCCAGCTGCAGGTTTAGGTACAAGGTTTCTTCCAGTTACTAAAGCACAGCCAAAAGAGATGCTACCAGTGTATGATAGACCAACCATACAGTATGTTATTGAAGAGGCTATTGCATCAGGTGTAGATGATATTCTTATTGTGACTGGTAAAGGTAAACGATCGATTGAAGATCATTTTGATAGGTCTTTTGAATTAGAAGAGAGTTTAAAAGAGAGTGGTAAGTTTGATCTTTTAAAAACAGTTGAAGAAATATCTAACTTAGCAGATATTTATTATATTAGGCAGAAAAAACAAAAAGGACTTGGTGATGCCATTTACTGTGCAAAGAAACATATAGGGGACGAACCTTTTGCAGTAATGTTGGGGGATATAATTACAAAATCAGATGTGCCATGTACTAAGCAATTAATTGATTTATCTCAAAAACATGATTCATCAGTAATTGCTGTTGAGAAGGTTCCTAATGAGAAAGTTGAAAGATATGGTATAATCGGTGGAACAGAAGTATCTGAAGATGTGTATAAAGTTGATACTCTTGTTGAAAAACCTAAGGTTAATGAAGCACCTTCTAATTTAGCTATTATGGGTCGTTATGTTTTGTATCCAGAATTATTTGACCATATTGAAAATACTGAACTTGGTGTTGGTGGTGAAATTCAACTTACTGATGCAATGGCTAAATTAGATTCTATGCATGCTAATGTATTTAATGGTCGTTCCTATGATATTGGAAATAAAATTGATTGGTTGAAGACATCAATAGAGTTTGCATTAGAGGATAATGAATCTAAAGGAATATTATTAGATTATATCCAAGAAATGATGAAATAGATTTATATGATAATAGTGAATAATATGAAATTAATAAAATATATAATTAATAAACAAGGGTCTATGAATTAATATATTATAATTTACATAAATAGATAATGAATTAGTAAGATGATAAAATGGTAACTGTTAATAATAAAAGTGAATCACATATTAAAGATTATAGTTCAGCTAAAATTCAGTTTAAAGAGGATCAACATAAAGATAAGTTCTCTAAATATCCATCATCATCTAAACATGTTCCAAATAAACGACACAATAATAATGCTCCAAATAATCAATCACAGGGAATTCATCGATATAATACTCAAAATTATAATACTTCTTCAGTAGAGGATTTAAAAAATGAAATTAAATCTCTAAAAACTCAATTGACTGAACAAAGAAAAGATAGTAGAGTCGAAATTTCAGATTTAAAAAAGAAAGTTTTTAGACTGCATAATGAAAAATCCTCATTACTAAAAAATGCTGAAATAAATGAGGTTAAGGAGATAGATCATAAACTTAAAAATGTTGAAAAACTAAATCAGGACCTATTAAAAGCTCAACATAAAAATAAAGTTATTAAAGATATTCTTGACGAAACTCGTGAAGATCTTGGTTCTTTAAAAAAGGATAAACAAGACTTAATAGCTATTATTGAAGATTTTAGTAAATTGGGATTTATAGACTCTATTAAAGGAAAAAAACCTGATAGCTATTATAAATTTTTTAATCAGTAGATATTATAAATCATAGATAGTTATGCTGTAAATCATAGATGGCTTAGTAATCATAGTAGATAATAAAGCATTTGTAATATGAAATCTTTTTAATATAAAATTTTTTCAGTATTTATCATAAAAGATCCTTAGAAATTAGATATTAATGTTTTATCAGGTGTTTTATTGAAGAAAATTGTTCGTTCTCCTGGTTCTGCAACTATTGTTAATGCAATAGCTACAGGATATGGTTCTGCATTTGGTATTAACTTAGATATAATAGCTAAAGGTAGATTAAAATCATCATCAAAGATTAAATATTCAACAGATGTTAATACAGACACAACTTTAATAGATTTATCTATAAGAAAAGTACTTAGTTATTATGGAGTTGAAACTGGAATAGATATTAAAGTTGAATCTAAACTTCCTCAAGGCTCAGGTCTTTCAAGTAGTAGTGCCTTATCAAATAGTGTTGTTAGTTTAATAGCTAATTTAATTGGTGAAGAATTTAATTTAAAACCATTGACAGATGATGAAATCATTAATTTAGCTATTGATGCATCTTTAAAAGCTGGAGTTAGTATAACAGGAGCTTATGATGATGCAACTGCTTCATATTTTGGAGGAATAACAGTCACTAATAACATTAAGCGAGAGATTATTTTTAGAGAGGAAATAGATGAATATGTTATTTTAATATATATTCCAGATACAGTTTCTTTAACTAAAAATTCTAATGTGGAGAAAATGAGATTGTTGTCTCCATTAGTTGACATGGCTTTTGATTTGGCATCTAATAAAGAATATTTTAGAGCTTTAACTTTAAATGGGTTTTTTTACTCAACTGTCTTAGGTTTTGACACTGAAATAGCTTTGAAAGCTCTTGAAAACGGAGCTTTAGCATCTGGACTTTCTGGAACTGGCTCAGCATTTGTGGCAGTTTCTGATAATCAGAATAAAGACGAAATTTTTGATGTTTGGAGTTCTTATCCAGGAAAAGTTATTGAAACTCAAGTGGATAATGTTGGAACAAATTTGATATCTAAATAACTATTCCTTGAGAATTTAATAAATTTAATATCTATGAGTTAATAAAGGACTAATGTTATAATTTTTGTATAGGTTTAATAACTGTGAAATTAATATTTATAAACTGGTTTATATGAATCAAGATAAAACCAAATTTAATAGCTATACTGAAGCTGAAAAATTACTTAATAATTCAAGGAAGAAAATTGATGAAATAGATCAAGATATTTTAGAGTTAATTTCAAAAAGAACAGAAATGGCTAAAAATGTCATAACTGCAAAAAAAGTTTTAGGCAAGACTATTTATGATGAGGAAAGAGAAAAGATAGTTTATGAAAATATTAAAATGAAAGCCATTGAGAAGAATATAAATGAGGATATTATTTTTCAAGTTATGGCTTTATTAATTAAATTAAGTAAAGATGCTCAAAGAGAATAGATAATAAACTTTTTTAGTACATGTATTAATGAATTATATTTATCATTTAATTTGTATGCAATCAAGTTTTAATTAAGTATAATAGAAAGAGTATAAAAAACTTAAAAAGTTTGATAAAAATATATAAATCAAAGACATTATTAAAATTAAGGATTATCAAGAATTGTTTTATATTGTATACTAATTTACAGAGTAGCACTTTGGATAATTAAAACTTTTATGAAATAATTAAATTTATATAATATAAAACTGAAATTATTATGTTTATGCTTTAATTTTGTAATAATTTTATAGCCATTACTTATATAAAATCAACAATGACTTAATAATCAACTTTCATTAGAAATTCATCTATGCTTTTGTAAATGAATTTTAATTGTTCATGTTCATTATTATTTTAATAAAATTTATAAAATTATAATTTAAAGTTAAATTTTATAAAAATATAATTTCTAAAATATTGATAAATTAAATAAATTAGCAAAATAAGATTTGTTAAATTCATAAATAAAGGAGAAAAAAAATGGGAAATATTAGAACTTCATTTGTTAAACGTATATCTAAAGAACTTATTGAAACTCACAGAGGAAAATTTAGTACGGATTTTGATGTTAATAAGAAATTAGTTGCTGAGTATTCTACAGTCAGTACTAAACACTTAAGAAACAAAATTGCTGGATATGTTACAAGGTTAATGAGACAG
The DNA here is from genome assembly GCA_031280375.1 of Candidatus Methanovirga procula. Taxonomy (GTDB): domain Archaea; phylum Methanobacteriota; class Methanobacteria; order Methanobacteriales; family Methanobacteriaceae; genus Methanovirga; species Methanovirga procula. The sequence goes on from JAITGU010000148.1 coordinate 10,150, forward strand.
CAAGAAAATCAATATTAAGCTAAAATTTATTAATAAGCTTATTCTTTAAATAAAATTATTTACTATAATAATATTTAAATAAAATCATTAAATTTAATAGATTTTAACTTTTTTTTTAGATAAAATAAATAGTAATTTAGATGGTTCTTTTGGATAAAAATTACACATACTAAGTGTTTTTAAATTCTTACTTTTCCTTATTTCTCTGTTTTTTCTGAATTGAATTAATCAATCAAAGAATTTCAGAGATTTTTAGGACTCTTTTTTTAGAATATAGTGTCATGACAAATTTATTCTTTCTATTTTAGTATTGATTTTATTATTGATAATTTTTCATTAAAATCGTTATTTGGTGAAAACTCATCTGGATAATTCTATGTTTTCCTGAAAAC
>JAITGU010000176.1 GCA_031280375.1 Candidatus Methanovirga procula
AAAATATAGGATTTTGAAATTTTATAAAAGTTTTGATGAACCTTTTTTTAAAAGGTTCTTCTAAATTTTAAAAATTTAAGTTAATATTTTTATAATTTAAAAGATTTAAAGAATTAATAACAAACAAATTTTTAATAAAATTTATTAACTTGACAGCATTGAATTTATAAATATTTTTGAAAAAGTTCTTAAATTTTGAAAATAAATTAAATCATAAGTAATAATTATTTTTAAATTATATCATGTTAAAATTAACTATTATTAAAAATGACATTATTATAATTCTTTATTAATTTGATAGACTATTTAAAATTGTTAAATTAAAAATATAAATCTTTTTTTATAAATTATTTATTAAAAACTTTATCAAATTGACTATAAATGTTATATTTTAAAAATTTAGGTTTAAACTATTCGAGATTTTGAATTTAGAAGAGTTTCTATTTATCTTTAAAATTGAAGGGGATATGTTATGAATTATTTTATAAATTAATGATATGGATGTAAATGAAAAAGAGTTCAATTTATCTAAGCCCCAAATTTATGGGTATTATCTATTAAATCCATAAGTATATTCATTAAATCAGAACCTTTAATTCTTAAAAGTCCTCCTTTAACTGCATCGATTTCATTAAATCTTTTAACATCATCCACTCTCACACCTTTACCATATACAAGAATAGGAACAGGATCTGCACTATGGTCTTTAACAGTAATTGGTGTGGAATGGTCAGCTGTTACAACAGTAATCATATCTTGGAGTTGTGATATTTTACTAAACACGACTTCATCTATTTTTTCAATAAATTCCACTTTTTCTTTGGCATTACCATCGTGTCCTGATTCATCTGCTCCTTTAATATTTATTAAAAAGAAGTCATAGTCTGTATTTTTTACATTATCTATGATAGTGTCTATAAAGTTGTCTAAGTTTGTATCTACACTGCCTGTTGAACCTTCAACCCCAATAATATCCATCCCAGCAAATCTTGCGATTCCTATTATAAGTCCAGTTTCAGCGATACAAGCAGATTTTATTTCATATTTTTTATTGAGTTCTTCAATCTCAGGAACAAGACCAACACCACGAGGAATTATAATATTAGCTGGTGCTTCATTATTTTTAATCCTGTTTAAATTTATTGGATGATTTCTAAGAATGGTATACGATTCTTTAATGATTTTGTTCAATAAATCAGCAGTTTTTTCTGCATTAGGAGAATTTGTTGTGGAGTGAACGGTTTTAGGTGCCTTTTCCACAACTTTGGGGTCAGCATCTGTTATTTCATCTGATAAATTTTCTCCTCTTAAAATTAAGGCTGCTCTATGGCCTGTTGATTCTTTAAATATAATTTCTATGTCTTCGTAACCTTCTATTTTCATTTTATTCAATTCATTAATAAGGGGTGTGGTGTCTTCTTTTATTCTTCCAGCTCTTCGGTCTGTTACAATGTAATTATCATCAACAGTTGAAAAGTTACATCTAAAAGCAACATCTCCAGCTTTAATATCTAATCCAACACCAGATGCTTCGAATGGTCCTCTGCCAGTATAGACAGTGTAAGGGTCATAGCCTAAAATAGCTATATGGGCGGTATCACTGCCTGGACGAATACCAGGGGCTATGGAATCCATAATTCCATTAATTCCATTTTCAGCCATTTTATCCAAGTTTGGAGTGTTGGCTTTTTGTAATGGTGTTTTATTGCCTAATTCCTTCACTGGGCGGTCCCCTAAACCATCGATTATTATTATCATACTTCTCATCTAATCACCTAACTTGTTGTCCTCTAATTTCTCATTTTTAAGGTTTACTACTTTTTTATTTAAATCATCTTTATTGAATAAATCAGCTATTGCTCCAACAGAGCCTAAAATCCCAGAGAGTTCAGCTGGAAGGAATATTTTTGTTGAGTTACCATCAGCTATTTTTTCAAGAGCTTCTAAATATTTAATAGCTATTAATTCATTTGTAGGATTACCTTGATGGATGGACTCATAGACAGATATATTCGCCTTTGCTTCACCTTCTGCAATAGCTATTTCCTGATATTTATTAGCTTCTGCTACTTTTTTAATAGCTTCAGAGCGACCTTCTGCTTCAAGAATAGCTGCTTGTTTATCTCCTTCGGCTCTTTTAATTTCTGATTGTTTATATCCTTCTGCTTCTAAAATTGATGCTCTTTTCATTCTTTCAGCTTTCATTTGTTTACTCATAGCATCAACAATATCTTTAGGTGGTTCAATTCTTTGAATTTCGACTCTCACAACTTTAGTTCCCCATTTATCTGTGGCTTCATCAAGAACATCACGAAGATGTGTGTTAATCATTTCTCTTGAGGTTAAGGTTTGATCGAGTTCTAAGTCCCCAATAATATTCCTTAAATTAGTTTGAGCTAACTTGGTAATAGCTTGATAAAAGTTAACAACATTGTAAACAGCATTAAAAGGATCTATAACTTCATAAAAAATTACACAATCAACAATAACAACAGTATTATCTTTTGTAATAACTTCTTGAGGTGGAACATCCACAACTTGCTCACGAAGGTCAACAGTTCTGATATTTTCAATAAAAGGAATTACGAATATCAAACCACTTTCAACAGTTCTCTGATATTTACCTAATCTTTCAACAACTCCTTTTTCATAGGGTCTCAAAATATTCAGTGTTTTTGCTGCAACAACAATCACTATTAAAAATATTATACCAACTATTATTATTTCATCCATCATATCACCATTCATTTTTTTTATCATATCTTTAAAATTCATTTAAACAATCAATTTATTTAAAAAATTAATCTATTAAAAAATCAAAGTTTATTGATCAATTTATTTAAAGTTTGTTAACTAATTTATTTAATAATCAATATTTATTTGGTATCTAATATTGTCAATCAGTATATAATTTTTATATTTTAAAAAATAATTTATTGATATTAACTTACATTATAAATAATTGAATTAAAAATATTATTAATTAATATTAAATTACAGATAATATTATTATAATTAATATATTATTATAATTATACAATAATTTAAACTATAATTTAATAAAAGAATTTAAATATAATTGTAATAAAGCTATTAAACTATTTATTGAATATACAGATATTTATTCGTTGATATTTGAATACTATAGAATTGGATACTATTGAATACTATGCAGATAATCCAATCATAATTTAGCTATTTTCTCAACAATTAATTTCACACCGTTGATTTCTTTAACAATTACTTTTTCTCCAACATCTATTTCTTCATCAGCTATTGCTTTCCAAACATCTCCTAAAATTTTAACTGTTCCCATTTCATCAGGAACTATTTTCTTAATTACAATAGCTTCTTCTCCGATCAATCTGTCTGAATTAGATTTCTTTAAGGGGGATCCACTTGTTAGTTTTTTTGCTATTGGTTTTGAAAGCAAAACACAAATTATTGTAACAACAACAAAAGTGGATAGTTGAGTTGTGTAATCATAATTTAGATAGTTAATTAATGCAGCAAATCCAGCACCAACACTAATTGATAATGAAAAGAAACTCATAGTTATAATTTCTCCTAAAATGAAAGCAACAGCCAACATTATCCAAAATTCTAAACTGAACATTATGATTAGACCTCGTTAAGTTAATTAGATATTAAATTTTTGGCAACCAAATTTTAAAACAATCCACTTTCCTTTAATTTATCTTCAAAATTTTTAGAATATTTATTAATCTTTCCTTTGAAAAATATTGCAAAAAGAAGTACTGAAATAGCTATTAAACTTAAAATCTCAAGGTTATAAAAATAGCTATTCCATGAAATTCCAGATATAACCTCTCTAAAAACTTTTATAGCATAAGTCATAGGTAAAATAGAGTTGATGGTTCTAAAAAATTGGGGCATAAGCTCCATTGGATAAATTCCTCCACTTCCAGGGATTTGCAAAACTAAAAGAACAATAGCTATTACTTTACCAACATTTCCAAATGTAGAGATTAATGCATAAACAATTGTAATTATACATAATCCAATATAAATAATTGTGGTTAGGAATATTGGGATTGAACTAATTTGTAGGTGAAGTAAAAATAATCCAACAGCCATAAATAATGCTTGAAAGATATTTATTAGTATAAATAATCCCATTCTACCAATAAAAACACTGGATGATCCGTATTCATAATTTTCATCTGTTTTAATCTGATCTCCAAAATTTTCTTCAACACTTTCTATTTCATTTTTTCTATTTCTTCTCTGAACTCTATTACTAATCATAGCTAAACTTACAATAGAACCAATCCATAAAGACAAACAAATGTAAAATGGAGAGATACTTGCTCCATAGTTATCACTTGGGTATAAACTATGTTTTTCTAATGTGACTGGGCTTTGGATATAATATTCTACATCCTTAGTATTTATATTGGCAAGTCGAATTAGTTCACTATAATCTACAGAGTTAATCTTTGCTGTATCTATTCTCACTAAAGTAATTAGATCTTCAACTTTATCTGAGACTTCTTCAGGAACAATCTGACTAAGGTTGGAGTTTTCTAATATAGGTTCCAATTGATTAAAAACATAATTCAGCTGATTTAAACGAGTTTTTATTCTGATAAAGTCATTCTCATTATCTTTTGCTTGCTCTCCAACATCATGTAATTTAGATGAAACAATTCCAGCTATTATTTCACTTATTTCTCCATTAATCCCTGATTGAACTTGATCTAAGCCTGAATTAATTATTCTTGGACTAATGGGATTTGTTTTTTCATTGTTTAGGAGAATAATTTCAGATCTTTTAGTGTTTTTCCCCTCTTCAATAGAGTATACAGTCTCACTAAAATTTTTAGGGATTTCAATCAATGCATAATATTTTTCGCTTTCCAGTCCCTCCATACCATCAGTATAATTTACAAATTCCCATTTAAATCCACCATTTTCTTTTAAACCGTCTAATATATTCTGACCTATGTTAATATTCGTGTTGTTAGTTAAATAACCATTATCATTATTTACAACAGCTATTTTAAGCTGATTTAGATTACTATAAGGGTCCCAATTAGCATCTATGTTCACTAAGGCATATAAGGAGGGAATCAGAACTATAACTATCAAAACAAGCATTACAAATGGATTGTGTATAATGGTTTTTATGTCTGTTTTAAAAATATTTAAACTATCTTTTAACATATTTAACCTTTAGATTACTTAATCCGCCCATAAATAATATGTTCTTTTAAGATTATCATTATAACAACAAATAATAATAATCACATATATGGTTAATATAATGATGATAATAAATTTAATGTTTAATAAATTAAATAAAATAACTAAACCACATAGTAAAAGAAACCATACAAAATAGCCGACATATACATTGAATTAGTTATATTCGATGCAATAACTTTTATAATCTTATTATACTATCATATACTAATTTTTTATGCACTGATACTAATTTTTTATGCACTGATCATAATTAATCACATTAAATTCCATATAAATTTAATTTTTCTACAACTAATTTTTTATAACTATTTTATCATTTGTTATACATTATTTTACTTTTATTAATTAATTATTATAAGTCTATTTATTCAAATTAAATTTTATTCTTAATAATATTTATAATTAATTATTTGTTATAATAATGAAAACTATTTTTAACTTACTCTTTTTCTAATTGATTATTCATAAAATTTTGATTTCGTCATCATTTATAAACTTTACTAATTAATCTTAAAGATAAACTTTATTATATATATTAAATAAAATTAAAATTCGTATACCAATAAATTAGGTTATATTGTTATTTGCTTTTTAGCTCATTCAATAGAAGCCTAAATTTATCAACATTGACTTAAAGTTTAATGTCTGGGTTGTATGGTATATTTTTTAACTATATTTAGTTAGGAGGGAAAAAATGGCGAAGTTTGATGATAAAGTCGATCTATATGACGACAGAGGTAACTTAGTTGAGTCTAATGTTCCTATTGAAGCATTAAGCCCACTACATAATCCAGCTATTAAAAGTATCGTAAATGGTATTAAACGAACTGTAGCTGTAAACTTAGAAGGTATAGAAAATGCTTTGAGAACTGCAAGTGTCGGTGGGAAAGCTTGTAAGATTTTAGGAAGAGAAATAGACCTTGATCTTGTGGGAAATGCTGATGCTCTCGCAAATTCAATCAAAGAAATGATTCAGGTAACTGAAGATGACGATACAAGAGTAGAACTTTTAGCTGGTGGAAAAAGAATTTTAGTTCAAATTCCAAATGCAAGATTAAATGTTGCTGCAGAATATTCTGTATCTACATTATCCACATCCACAGCTTTGGTACAAGCTATTATTAATCAGTTTGATGAAGTAGATATGTACAATGCTAATATGGTGAAAGCCGCAATTTTAGGTAGATATCCTCAATCTGTTGATTATATGGGTTCTAACCTTGCAACTATGTTAGATATTCCGCAAAAGCTTGAAGGTGCAGGTTATGCTTTAAGAAATATTATGGCTAACCACATAGCTGCTGCTACTTTGAAAAATACTTTACAAGGAACTGCTCTTTCTTCTATTTTAGAACAAACTGCTATGTTTGAAATGGGAGATGCTGTTGGTGTTTTTGAAAGATTGCATTTATTAGGTTTAGCTTATCAAGGTATGAATGCAGATAATTTTGTTTTAGATTTAGTTAATGATTCTGCTAAAGAAGGAACTATTGCTAATCTGATTAATGGAACGGTTGAAAGAGCTTTAGCTGATGGTGTAATTAAAGCAGAGAAAGATCTTAATGGATTTACTGAGTATGCTGCTGCTGATTTAGCAAAATGGAATGCTTATGCGGCTGCTGGTTCAGCTGCTGCTGTAATGGTGAATGTTGGTGCTGCAAGGGCTGCTCAAGCTGTACCTTCCAGTCTTTTATACTTCAATGATTCAATCGAATTTGCAACTGGTCTTCCAGGTGTAGATTTCGGTAGAGCTGAAGGTGTAGCTGTAGGATTTTCATTCTTTAGTCACTCTATATATGGTGGAGGAGGTCCTGGTCTTTTCAATGGTAACCACATTGTTACAAGACACAGTAAAGGATTTTGTATACCTTGTGTTGTAGCTGCAATGTGTTTAGATGCAGGTACTCAGCTTTTTTCACCAGAATCAACTTCTGGATTAATTAAAGAAGTATTTAGTAGTGTCGATGAATTTAGAGAACCACTCAAATATGTTGTGGAGGCAGCTGCCGATATTAAAGGCCAAATCTAAGTAATCTCATTTTTAAAGTCTAATGAATCTTAGAGGAAAAATATGGATTTACAAGTGTTCCCACATAGGATTTTAGGTCCAGATAGAACAGAAATGTTATTGAATGAAATTGAGGCTCTTGATGGTGTTAAAAGGACTGTTATTCAAGGACCAAGGCTTCCACCTGAGGATCCTAATGAAAATCCTAAGTATACTGAAAGAAGAGTTATCAATGTTCATGGTAAAGAAATTGATCTTAAAGTAAAAACAGGCCGTATTTTTATTGATGTTTCGACTGATTTTGATATTGTCGAGGTTAAAGATAGCATTGATGAGATATGTAAAGAGTTACTTCCTTTTGGTTTTGATATTGATGTTGGAAAGTTTATCCGGACTCAAAGGACTGTTACTGATAATATTAAGTATGGTAGAGAGGGTATTCCTGATGAATTAATTGGAATGACTGATCAATCTGCAAAACTTAAAGATCGCGTGACTATTCTTAAGAAATAATTAAATAATACAATAATTAATAATACTTTATCCCTAATTCATTTGTATTAGCTATAAAATTATTAACATATACTAATAAAATTGATTATTATGATTGGAAAATCTACTCATGTTGTTGATTGTAGAGAAACAATGGGTCTTGGTGAAGGTGGAGGAATTGCTCAAAGAGGTACATTTGCCGAATGTGGTTCAGATGTATTAGCTATTGGGATGTCTCCAGGTAAAAGGCATATTACAAAACCAGTTTGTGAAATTACTTTTGCTCTTCGTGAAGCCAATGTTTTAACAAGTACAATTATATTAAATGCTGGTGCAGGTGTTCCAGGTGATGCTCCTCATATAGGTGGGGGAAGTCTTTTTGGGTTAACAGAGAAGGAAATTCTTCAAATGAATAGATTTAAACTTCTTGTAATACATTTAGGTGGAGTTAGAAATCATCTTATTTATAAAGCAAGATTGATTTTAAGAAATACTGACAGACCTTGTGTCATCATTTGTGAGTATCCTGTTGATTTTGAAGACTTTGCTAAAATAGGTATTAAAACATCTAAGGTAATGCCTAATGAGGTCAAAACTAAGGGTCAAATTTTGGATATGGTTACTGGTGTTATTAGGGGAGAAACTTGTTCTCAAGATAAATTAGATGAGATTATTAGAAAAGTTAAGTTAGCATTAGGAGGTGTATGATTATGGCACAATATTATCCAGGAACTACACAAGTTGCTCAAAATAGAAGAAATTTCATAGATCCTGATTACAAATTAGAGAAGCTAAGAGAAATTTCTGATGAAGGGGTAGTAAAAATATTAGGTCACAGAGCTCCAGGTGAAGAATATAAAAGTGTTCACCCACCATTAGATGAAATGGATGAGCCTGATGATCATATTAGAGAAATTGTTGAACCTATCGACGGTGCAAAGGCTGGCGACAGAGTTAGATACATACAATTCGTAGATTCAATGTATTTTGCTCCAGCTCAACCTTACTTAAGATCAAGATCTTACTTAAACAGATACAGAGGAGTCGATGCAGGAACTTTATCTGGTAGACAGATTATAGAAGCAAGGGAAAGAGATTTAGAAAGAATTTCTAAAGAGTTATTAGAAACTGAATATTTTGACCCTGCAAGAACTGGAATTAGAGGAAAATCTGTTCATGGTCACTCTTTAAGACTTGATGAAAATGGTGTAATGTTCGATATGCTCAGAAGACAAATTTTCAACAAGGAAACTGGTAAAGTTGAAATGGTAAAAGATCAAATAGGTAAAGAACTTGATGAGCCTGTTGTTCTTGGTGAACCATTAGATGAAGAAACTTTGAAAAGCAAAACTACAATCTACAGAGTTGATGGTGAAGCTTACAAAGACGATAAAGATGCTGTGGAAATTTTACATAAAATCCATGTTACAAGATCCGAAGGAGGATTCTGCCCTGAATAAGGGAGGTAATTATTATGGCTGATAAAAAGTTCTTAAAAGCATTAACAAAAAAATTTAAAGAAGATCCTAAAGATGAATCCACTACCTTTTACAACTTAGGTGGTTGGAAACAATCTGAAAGGAAAACTGAATTTTATAATGCAGGTAAAGAAATAGCTGCTAAAAGGGGAATTCCTCAGTACAACCCAGATGTTGGTTCTCCATTAGGTCAGAGAGCATTAATGCCTTACCAAGTATCAACTACAGATACTTTTGTTGAAGGTGATGACTTTCACTTTGTTAACAATGCAGCTATCCAACAATTATGGGATGATATTAGAAGAACTGTTGTCGTTGGTTTAAACACAGCACACACAGTTCTTGAAAAAAGGTTAGGTATGGAAGTTACTCCAGAAACTATTACAAATTACTTAGAAACTGTTAACCATGCTATGCCAGGTGCAGCTGTTGTACAGGAACACATGGTTGAAACCAATCCTTTATTGGTTGCAGATAGTTATGTAAAAGTGTTCACTGGAGATGATGAATTAGCAGATGAAATCGATTCCGCATTTGTTTTAGATATTAACAAAGAGTTTCCAGCTGAACAAGCTGAAACTTTAAAAGCAGAAGTGGGAGACAAAATTTGGCAAGTAGTAAGAATTCCTTCCATTGTTGGAAGAGTTTGTGATGGAGGTACAACTTCCAGATGGTCTGCTATGCAAATTGGTATGTCAATGATTTCAGCTTATAACCAATGTGCTGGTGAAGGAGCTACTGGTGACTTCGCTTTTGCATCCAAACATGCAGAAGTTATTCACATGGGAACATATTTGCCTGTTAGAAGAGCAAGAGCTGAAAATGAACCTGGAGGTATTCCATTTGGTTACATGGCAGATATTTGTCAATCTTCAAGAGTTAATGCTGATGATCCTGTTAGAGTATCATTAGATGTTGTTGCAATGTCTGCTGCACTCTACGACCAAATTTGGTTAGGTTCATACATGTCTGGTGGAGTAGGATTTACTCAATATGCATCTGCTGCATACACAGACAATGTCCTTGATGATTTTTCTTACTATGGTAAAGAATATGTAGAAGATAAGTATGGTGGATTAACTAAAGCTCCTAATACAATGGATACGGTTCTTGATGTTGGGTCTGAAGTTGCATTCTATGGATTAGAACAATATGAAGAATATCCTGCTTTACTTGAGACTCAATTTGGTGGTTCTCAAAGAGCTTCTGTTGTTTCAGCTGCTGCTGCTATTTCAACTTCTTTTGCAACTGGAAACTCTCAAACTGGTTTAAGTGCTTGGTATTTAGCTATGTACTTACATAAAGAACAACATTCAAGATTAGGATTCTATGGTTACGATTTACAAGATCAATGTGGTGCATCTAATGTATTCTCTATAAGAAATGATGAAGGTTTACCTGTTGAATTAAGAGGACCAAACTATCCTAACTATGCAATGAATGTAGGTCACCAAGGTGAATATGCAGGTATTGCTCAAGCTCCTCATGCAGCCAGAAAAGATGCTTTTGCATTTAATCCATTGATTAAAATTGCATTTGCAGATAAAAACCTAAGTTTTGATTTCTCACAACCTCGTGCTGAAATTGCAAAAGGTGCATTAAGAGAATTCATGCCTGATGGTGAAAGATCTTTAATTATACCAGCTAAATAGGTGTTTTCACCTATTTACTTTTTTATTTTATTTTTATTCGTTTAGAATTACTTGGTTTTTTTTAAATAAATTTAAAGTATTTCTAATTTGTTAATATAATAATGGAAATTAAAAAAATAGATATTATTAATTAAATGACTACATTTAAATATTAAAATAATTATACTAACTATCATTAATCATTAAATCTTATGTAATTGAATTAATAATCTTATGTGGTTAAATTTTATTATTTAGAATATGATTGAATTAATGTATTTTTCAAAATTAGAATTATATGATCATTATTATTAAATGATTAATATTTAATTACCATATTATAATTCCCATGATTTTAGTGATTAATAATTTAATTAAAAATTAATTCATATATTAAATTACAATTTTAAGTAATTTGAAGTACTTAATTAATTACTCCTTAATTAATCGATATAGATTAATTAAATGTTGTAGATTAATTAATGTAATTAGATTATAAATAGTTAGATTAAATTAATATATAATAATAAATTGCTTTGGAGGAAAAAAAATATGGATCCTTTGACATTGGGTGTTGTTGCATTAATGGGTGCGGCTGCTACTATTGCTGGAGCATCAGAAGATTTAGAATCTGATGTAGGTTCTCAGAGTAACCCTAACTCACAAGTTCAGCTTGCTCCTCAAATGGGACATTTACACAGATTTTTGAATAAGGCAACCTCTGGTGAACCAGTTGCTTATGGTACATGGTGTGGTATTGCAGGAACTGTTGCATTTGTTTTAATTAATTTACATTTAATACCGATTTTTGCTATAGCTATTGGTGCTGCTGTTGGTGCTTTGGTTCATGTAGTTTACACAATTACTTCTCATATGGGCAGGATTGTAAGTCAATCCCAATTTGAACAACCGTTATTTATGGATGCTTTAATGCAAGCATTAGGACCTATTGCTGGTCATGGTTTTATAACCTCTTTCTGTATTGTAGGTATTAGTTCTCTGATGATCATGCCAATTAATGGTAATCCTTTACATACCTTCCCCCTTCCACTATTGGCTGTTTTATGGGGTATTACACTCGGTGCGATTGGTTCTTCAACTGGAGATGTACATTATGGTGCTGAAAGAGAATATCAGCAGTACCCATTCGGTGGAGGTATTCCAGTGGCTATTCATGGTGATATAACTACTAAAGCTGAATTAGGTGCAAGAAACTCTATTGATGTAGGTAACTTCTGTGCTAAGTTTGGTGGACCTTTAACTGGTTTTTGTTTTGGTGCTGTTGTATTTTTGAGCTTTTGGATAACTGTTGTATTTGGATTATTAGGCGGTTTAATCGTTGGTCTTATTATAGTTCTAACTCTTATTATTCTAAATGAGAGAATGGAGAGTTTTGCAAGAAATAAATATGGACCATATAAAGAATAATTAGGAGGTTTCAATTATGGATCCTATAACTTTAATTTTATTCATTACTGTTGGTGGAATTCTCATTGGTGGAGGTGTGCACTTCATACCTGTGGGAGGTGCTCCTGCGGCTATGGCAACAGCTACTGGTGTTGGAACTGGTACTGCAATGCTTGCAGCAGGTGCTGGATTAACTGGATTAATTACAGCAGCATCTATGATGGGTCAACCACCTTGGATGATTGCTTTGGCTGGTGCAGTTGGAGCAATGATGATGATGGGAATTACAATGTTAGTTGCTAACTTGATTTATGTTTTTGGTGTTGGTGTTGTACCTTCTTCTGCTAAAGTTGAAGTTGATCCAATCACTGGTAGAAATCAAGAAAAATATGTGACTCCTGGTACTGAAGGTCATGGTATTCCTACAGTGTGCTTTGTTAGTGGTATCATTGGTGGTTTACTCGGTGGTGCTGGTGGAGGATTAGTGTACTATGCAATTAACAGTACTTTCGGTGGATTATCAAGTGTTAGTCCAGAAATTGCTGGTGGTTTAGCAGCTATTGTAGCTGTAGGTATATTTTTCATAAACTCTGTTATTGCTTCATACAACATTGGAGGTACTATTGAAGGATTCCATGATCCTAAATTTAAGAGAATTGGTAGTGGAATTGTTGCTTGTGGTATAGCTTCTGTTGTTATGGCTGTATTTGTCTATGTTTTAACTCTTGGAGGTGTTGTATAATGTCTGCTGCTGGTGGAGGTCCTGCTGGTTCCGCAATCTCTGGTGAATTATTACTTGCCATAGGTGTAATTGGAGGATTAGTTGGTATATACTTGGCTCCTATTAATCCTGTTATTGGTCCAACTTTGGCTTCTCTTGGAGCTGTTTGTGCTATAGTATGGGGTGCAGATGCAATTAGAAGAGTTGCAAGTTATGGATTAGGTACAGGTGTGCCTTCTATTGGTTATATGTCTCTTTCTATTGGTATTATAGGATCATTAGCTGGTCTTGCATTAGCATCAAGTTCTTTATTAAAAGGATTTGGAATAGTTGGTCCTATTCTTGCTTTAGTCTTTTCAATGGTCTTAGGTTTAATCGTTGCTGTTATTGCAAAAGTGATTGTTAAAATGAAAATAGCTGTTTTAGAGAGATGCACTGCTGAAATTGCTGGTGCTGCTGCATTATCTGTTCTTGGCTTTTCTGCAGCATTTGCAGGTAGCTATGACTTTGATAAAATATTGTCTCTTGTTGTAGGTCCTGGTTACATTGCGTTGTTCTTTATTATGAATACGATGGCTATTCAACATCCATTTAATGCATGTCTTGGTCCAAATGAGAATCAAGTAAGAACTCTTAAATTGGCAGGTGCAACTGGATTTTTAGCAATGGTTATTGCTGGTATTGTATCTATTGGAAATCCTGCTCTTCACTGGGCTGGAATTCCTGCAGCTTTAGTTATATCCATAGTTGGTGTAATTGGATGGGTTATATTCTTTAAATGTTATGTTTCAGCATCATATAAAGAAGCTGCATCTGTTAAATGGGCAGGATTATGGCCTAAAGTTGAGGAATAGGGGGGCAAAATATGGTTGAAATGTTACCTTTAATTAAAATAGTTCCTGAATATAGTCTGACCCTTGATCCATCTACTGGTTCAATTGGTGCAGCTCTTGGAAGGGAAGTTTTAATTTTATCAATGGATGATATTAATAAAGAAATCGAAACTTTAGAATTAGCAGCAAATGAATTAGTCAATTCTTTAGATCCTAATACAGTTCCTATTGATGCTTTCCCAAAAAGGAAAGGCGTGTTCTTAACCGCTGGTCTTTTGACTAATATGGTTTATGGATTTTTATTAGGTCTTTTAGTATTGTTTGCTGTAATTCCAGTATTACACTTTTATCTGGGGGTTTTATAGATGGTAGACAAAAAGGCCACTACGGACACTTGGCCTTCTGTAAATGGAGATTATATTACAGGAAATCCTGAAAGCCCTGTTGCTGTTGTAACACTCGCATCTCACAATGAAGATGTTCCTGCTGCAGCAGGTGCTTCTATTGCAGGACCTTGTAAAACAGAAAATCTTGGTGTTGAAAAGGTTGTTGCAAATATTATTTCTAATCCGAATATTAGATTTTTGATATTATGTGGGTCTGAAGTTCAAGGACATATTACAGGTCAAAGTATTGAAGCATTACATCAAAATGGTGTAGATCCTGAAAAAAGAAGTATTGTTGGTGCAACTGGTGCTATTCCTTATGTTGAAAACATACCTGATGAAGGAATTGAAAGATTCCAACAACAAGTTGAAATTGTGAACTTGGTTGATGTGGAAGATGCTGGTCAAATCGAAGCTAAAGTAAAAGAATGTATAGAAAAAGATCCAGGTGCTTTTGAAGAAGAAGCTCTTCTTATTTCTGTAGATGATAAAGGTGGAGATGATGATGATGACGGTGAAGAAGTCAGACCTGTATCTGCTGAGACAGCATTAATTGAAGCACGTATGAGAAATATTCAGACTCAAATTAAGTTGGTTGGTGCTGTTCAAAGAACATTTTCTGGAATTTATGCTGGAAAAGTCCAAGGTATAATGATTGGGCTTGTTGTCACCATAATATTTGGATGCATAGCTATGTATATTTAATAGGAGGTTTTATAGAATGGTTAAATTTTCAAATAAACCTAATATAAAAGGTATTAGAAGTGTTGCTGAAGATGCTAATTACAAATCCAAATTAATTGGTAGAGATGGAAGATTATTTGCTGGTTTGATCAGCACACGTGTAACTGGTATGACATATGGTGTAATTCTTGCTTTTGTTTTGGCTTTAGTAATTCCATTATTAGTCAAGTTATGCGGCGGTTAATTAAGAGGTGTATTAAATGTCTGATGAAAATACAGTGCCAAGGGTACTTGTTTCTGTTGATGATTTCAATAAAGCTAATGAAAAATTAGATGAGATTGAAGAAAATGTTGAGTTTGCTGTTGGTGAATATTATCAAAGATTAGGTCAACAAATGGGTAGAGACATTGGTATAGTATATGGTATATTAATAGGCATAATAATAATAGTTGTAATGCAGTCCTTCTTTACATACTTTTTTAGAGGGCTTTAATGCTCTAAGGTGGAGGTTTTTATAAATGTTTAGATTTGATAAAGAACAAGAAGTTTTAGATATTGCTGGCGTGAAAATTGGGGGTCAGCCAGGTGAATATCCAACAGTTTTAGCAGGAACCATTTTTTATGGTGGACATAATATTATTAGTGATGAGAAAGCAGGTGTTTTTGATAAAGATGCTGCAGAAGGTAGAATAAAAACAATGGAAGAAATGTCTGATGTGACTAAAAATCCATGTTTAGTTCAAGTTTTTGGTCAAACAGAAGAAGCTTTAGTTAAATATTTGGAATTTGTAGGTGACTTCACTGATGCACCTTTCCTTATAGATTCTACTTCTGGTGCTGCAAGAGTTGCTGGTGCTAAATATGTTTCTGAAGCTGGTTTAGAAGAAAGAGGTATTTATAACTCTATTAACATGGCGGCAGAAGCAGATGAAATTGAAGCAGTTAAAGAATCTGCATTAACTGCATCTATTGTTTTAGGTTTTAATCCAATGAATCCTACTGTTGAAGGTAAAATTGGTATATGGGAAACTGGTGATGGAACAATCGATCAAGGTTTACTCCCATTATCTGAGTCCTGTGGTATTACTAAACCATTAATGGATACTGCTGTAACACCTCTTGGTCAAGGTGCAGGAGTAGCTGTTAGAACTTCATTTGCAGTTAAAAGTAAATGGGGATTACCAGTTGGTTCTGGTATTCACAATGTACCTTCTGCATGGGATTGGTTAAGAACATACAAAAAGGAAAACAAAGAAGCATGGCCTGTTTGTGATATTGGTTCAAACATTGTTCAACAGATGGCTGGTGGAGACTTCGTACTTTTCGGTCCTATTGAAAATGCTAAAATTGCATTCCCTGCTTGTGCTATGGCAGATATATTCTTAGCTGAAGCAGCTAAAGATATAGGCACTGAACCTGTAGAAGATCATCCAATAAACTTCATGATTTAAATAAATATTTTTTTCTTTTTAATTATAAGTTTGGATGACTAAATTTTTAGATAGATGCTAAATTTTATTTTTCATCTATCTTATTTTTTTATTTTCATTTCATGCATTCATATTAAATCTTATCTTTTTTTGATGAATTCCCATAAATATATTAATAAAGAAATTGTAAATATTATAAGTTATTAAAATATTCGTTTTTTTTATTTTAGTAATATTACTATTAGTTAATAATTACTTAGGAGTTCTTTTTTTGTTGGATATTGTAATCGATGTGGTAGTTCTTATTGTATCTTTGATAATTGTTATTAAATCCGCAGATGTTTTTATTGAGAATATTTCTTTAATTGGTGTTGCTCTTGGAGTATCCCAAATGTTATTAGGGGTCACTGCTGCAGCAATTGGAACTTCTTTACCTGAGTTTGGTTCAGCCTTATTGGCGATTTTGAATCATAGTTCTAATATGGGTGTTGGAATAGTTGTTGGATCTAATATCTGGAATGTGGCTGGAATATTTGGTATTACTGCTGCAGTAACTGGATTTGTTAAGGCGGATAAGAAGTCTTTGAATCGTGATGGTGTGGTAGCTGTTATCACAGGTTTATTGTTAATGTTTGTCATGATACTATCTGTTAAATTCACAAACCCATCAACTTTATCTAATAATGTGATTGGTGTTATATCTTGTAGCATACCTATTATATTCGGATCATTAATTATGGTATTATTTTATTTATATTACTTTAAAATTTTGCTTAAAGATCAGAAAGAAGATTTAAATAGCTTCAAAAAAGAGGCTGCTGAAAGAATAGATGAAAGGCAAGACATTATTCTTGATTCATCATTGATTAATAGCAATCTTGAAAAAGAAAAAATTAAATCAAAGAATATTATTTTGGTGATTGTGTCTGTATTAGCCTTAGCTGTTGCTTGTGATTTATTAATTAATAGTGCAACTGAATTATCCCATATAATTGGTATTCCTGAGACTATTATGGCTTTATTTACATTATCTATCGGTACGAGCATACCTGAATTAGTTGTGACATTGTCTTCAGCTATGAAAGGTCTTCATGATTTATCTTTAGGAACAATATTGGGTAGTGTTACTTTTAATATTTTGATACCAATTGGTCTTTTATCTTTTTTTAGTCATATTAATGTTGAAACACTTTCATTATATTTTGATACTCCAGTGATGATATTGATTACAGCTTTGACTATTCTTATATTTAAATGGAATAATATGAGACTTAATAGAATTTCTGGTTTGTTTCTCATTGGAGTGTATGTTGTGTATGCTTATATAAGGATTTTCTTTTTAGGAGGATTATAACCTTTTTTTAATAATTTAACTTAATTTTATTAAATTTATTATTATATTATTGTCATTATGGAAAAGTTTATAAATAAGTATTTATATAACTTAGTACATGATTTTAGAAGATTTAAAACCATGGCATGCACCGAACATTATTAAAATACCAAATAGTCAGAAAATTTTAATCAAACATTTGAGTATTTATGAAATCAATGATTTTATAAAGCATTACCCAGATAAGGAAGTTGTAAAAATCATGATTTTCTTAAAATCATTATATGAATTCGAAACTATAGCTGAATCAGCTAGAAAATTAGGATATAGATATGAAACTGGTTTAAGATGGCTTGAAAGATGGAATGAGGAAGGATTCGAAGGAATAAAGTTCAAATGGGGTGATGGTAGACCATCAAAATTAACTGAAGGACAGCTCAAAGAATTGAAAGATGACATTATAAATATGGAATCACGAACAACAAAACAGATACAAAAACATATATTAGATAAATGGAATGTAAATTATGCTACATCTTGGTTACCTACAGTTTTAAGAAGTATTGGTGCTAAATATGGTAAACCATACATGATTAACAATAAAGAGCCTGAAAATGCTGAAAAAATAATTCAGAGTCAAGTGAAAGAAATAAAAAAAGAATTTAAAGATAGAAAAATAGATGAAAAAGACCTAATTTTTGTTTTCATGGATAAATGCTCTTTTCAAAATACAGATAACTCGCAAAAAGTATGGTATTTTGGCGAAAATAAAATTAAAAAAAATTTTTCTAAAGAATAGAGCTAAACATCCATCATGATAGAATCAAAGAAAAAGTTGTAAATGGATTTGAAAATCTTTTGAAATATACAAAGTGTGCTGAAAAATGGATTTACGAACATTGGACTTCAATAAACATTGGACTTCAATAAATTAAAAATTATAAAATATACCAAAAGACTATAATTCAAACTAATGTTTATTTACAATAAATTTATAATGTTTAATATATAAATTATATATTATTATGCCCTACTAATCTAATTATTATATTAATAATTAAAATGGTGTTGTTATGTACAATAAGATCCTGGTTCCTACAATGGGTAAGTATATTTATCAATTAATGGATCATACTCTGAAGTTTGTTGATGACAGAGATGTTGAAATCATTGCATTATATGTGGTTGATGATTCTGTTCCTTTTCTAATTCCAAATAGTGTGAAAGAGGAAATGATCGAAGAACTTAAATTAAAAGGAGGATATTTTTTAGATAAGTTTGAGGAATTATTGGATTTAAAAAATAATCCAAACATATCTCTTGAAAAAGTTTTAAAAAAAGGAAGTCCTGATGAAGTGATTGTCAACTTTGCAAGAGAAAATGAAGTTCAAATGATAATTTTAGGCACTGGAAAAAGTATTGTTGATAAACATCTTTTAGGTAGTGTATCTGAAAAAGTAGTGCATCGTGCTCCATGTGATATATTTTTAGTAAGAACTGTTAATGATGATTAAAATCATTAATACAAAATATATGATGCATTAGTAATTAAGATGAGAGAGATTAGAGCATGTAAATGTTTGATTTATTAATATTGCTCGATGTATTTATCATATCTATTGTTATAGTTAAGCTGATAAATTTGTAGATAATGTTGTTACAATAGGAAAAATAGTGGACATATCTCCAATGTAATTATCATTTAATTTTTTAAGATAGTTAATTTTAACTTATTAAAATTAAATTTTTATATAGTATTTTACCTATTATTATAATATATTTTTGTTAAATTTTTCAAAAGATTTTAATATATTAAAACTGTTTAATTTTTAAATAATATTATATTGTTAAACACTATAAAATCTTAAATTCAATTTGAAGATATAGTTTGAAAAATAATAAATGATGGGTAAATGTAAATATTAAAATAGTGATTAAAATGTCTTTACTTAAAAAATTTTTCGCAGCTAAACCAACAATTGCGGAAAGCAAATACAAGAAAATTTCAGATGTTTTAACCTCTGGGTTTGCATCTAAAACTGTAGGTGCAGGTTATGCAATGAAGC
The DNA here is from genome assembly GCA_031280375.1 of Candidatus Methanovirga procula. Lineage (GTDB taxonomy): Archaea > Methanobacteriota > Methanobacteria > Methanobacteriales > Methanobacteriaceae > Methanovirga > Methanovirga procula. The sequence goes on from JAITGU010000176.1 coordinate 19,700, forward strand.
CTGATGTTTACTATATTTCTGCATCAGTTGAACTTGGAAACACAACTACAAAATGTATTATTATTGCGACTAACTTAAATACAAGTCATAGCTATATAATTAATAAAACAGTTAAAATGACCAGGGATATACGGTCACCTAAAGAAGGAGAAGAAGTTTTTGGTAAAACTGTTTGGGGCATTGAATTAACAAAAGAATCAGTCGCTGAAATGGTTAAAGATACAATCAATCAATGCTTAAAAACTGCCAATATTGATGTGAATGAGAATTTAGATTTTGTTGTTAGGTCAACAGGTGTAACAGCAGGATTTAAAACTACGGAAGAAGTAGGAAAGCTGATAATTGCTTTAGCTAATGGATGTTTGGATGCTGGCATTCCTCCAAGTAAAATGGCTCCAGCAATGTCTACAAGTTCATTACCAAAGAGAATTAGAGATTATTCTTTATTGGATATGGTCGTGTTTGATGGTGCTGTTGTCAGTGTTCTACCGCCAAAAGGAAAAGAAGTTGTTGCTAATGAAATGGAAGGGGAACTTGTAACTGCAGGCATAAAACTTGGTGCAAAATGGACTGATGTAGATTATAGAAATCCCTGTGTTTCCATAGATTTTGGTTCAACATTAGCTGGTAGAGTAGTAAACAATGCTGAACCATATGCTAACACAGTTGGGAATTTTTTAGGTTTAGCAGGAATAATAGCTGATTCACTTGTTAAAGGCTCAGGACAAGTCGATAAGGATGGTGGAGCAGCGATAGATTTATATTCTAAAAGTGTGCTTAAAAAATCTGATTGGAAGAAGGCTGAATCAGATGCTGATAAGGTTCATAAGTTAATAGATATTAGAAAAGTTCCAATGGATGCTGATAGATTTGGGACTGTCCCTTTGGACCCTATTGCGGCTAAAACTGCAGGGACAACATTAATAGGGTGTGATGTTGGATTTAATGGTGATAAACTTCAAGACCTCATGGATTTAGGTCGAGAACTTTATGAAGAATCAGGTTTACCTACATTATTTGCTACTATGGATCATGTAACAGCTTTAATAGTGGAAAGAGTTCTTGATGTTGCATTTAAAGAAGATATAATATCTGAAGGTTCTGTACTTGGAATCACAGGAAGAGCAGGAATTACAGGTAAAAAACCAGAATTAATTTTTGATCTTGTTAAAGACAAATTCAAAGACACTGTGTTCGTATCTGATGGTTTAGCTTTAGGAACAGCTATAATGGCAAGATGTATGAATTCAATGGGAACTCCTAAAGCACCAATCGGTGGAAGTCAAGGGAAACGCTGTATATTGACTGAAAGAGTTAATTTACAAAAAAGATGATTTTTTTGTTATTATTGATCAGTTTTTGTTTAAATAGTTTATAGTCCTTGAAATAATTTTTTTTAAGTAATAGAATTTTTAAATAAAATATAATACTACTTTATTTTAAATTTTTTGTTTAATTGAATAAGATATTTTTTAATATAATTAATTTTAAATTATTTAATAAGGAAATAAATTATTTTTAATTGATATTTTTAAAGCGAAGAATAAATTCTTCTAAGTTAAAAATAAATTTTTAACAATAAAGAATAAATCCTTCTAATTAAAAGTAAATTTTTAATAACAGAAAAATTCATTAATTAAATTATTAATATCAAGGACTATATTTATTTTAATCGCTTATTTTTTATTTTTATAGGTTATATTAAAATTATTTTTGAAATTTTGAAGTATATGAAACTAAATCTTAGGTTAAATCCTCATAAAAAATTTTAATTTTCATTTTATGGTTAAAAAATCCTACAGTTAAAATTGATTCATGCAACAATTTTTAGGTGCTAAAATTATATATTTTGGAAAGTTTTTTCATAATTGAAGTTAGTATAGTTAGTTTAAAAAATACCATAAAATAGCTAAAAAAGTATTACTTATGAAATCTTTATATACTATGAATTACAATAATAATAAATGCTAATGCAATATTTTAAAAAATTTTGTCATCGGTCTTCTGGGTTCTTTTCACACTCATTACAACTCCACATTGGTAATTCTCAGGAGATTGACCTTATTCTTTGAAATAACTTAGCATTATTTCTTTTTTTTAATTTTTTTCGGAGATTTTTACTTATTTTCCACTAATATCTAAAACTTTTTTACTAATATCTAAAACTTCACAGAAAGACAAGTTAATAATTCTATTTTTATTTGTAATAACTATGTGTTATTAATTAGCTATTCTTCAATTATCATAAAAGTAATCTAAATTTTCTTTATTTTTAAAAAGTTCATTTTTTTGAACTTAGAAAATTTTTTTATTTATACACTATTTTAATAAATTATTTTATCAAAGTTTTCAAATTTTATTTTTCTATTGGATACCTATAATGACATTTCAATTGTTTAATCTTAGTTTTAAATTTAATCAAGTAAAATATCTTTATAAAGATTTTAAAAGAAAATCAAATTATTTATAATTTTAAAAGATTTATAACGGGTTTAAAACTTTAAAGAATAGCTTAAAATTGATTTAATGTTTATACACACCAGGAGTTTCTATTAACTCAATTTTGGATTATAGTAAGATTATTTAGAACCATTCATAGAAGGATTCATCATGGCACAATCATCATTATGGCCATTAGGCTTTGAATAAGATTTAAATTCTTTTCTCACCAGATAATTAAGTATTGAAAATTTTATTTCTATATTTGGATTGTCTAATCTTTTATTAAATATATTGATAAATTCTTTTTGCTTATTATTTAAATAATTTCAATATTCACAACCAACCAACTGAACGAAAAATTTAATAATATATGATAGCAATAAAGTTTGGTAAAGTACTATAATTTTTAAATGTTTTATTTCTATCAAAATATCAATTTATCATAAATACAATATTATATACAACTGTCATCAACTTAACGATTTTTATTTAAATTGAGTTTTATATTTTTCATGGTTTTAAATAAATTGCAAATTTTTTTATATAAATTTGTCTAATTTTTTCACGAAAATATTTAACCAGATTTCTTAAGTTGATGACATTGATATTATATGGTGTTTTGTAAAATTAAGTTTTTTGAATTTTAAATTACCAAAAATTGCTTTGCAATTTTTGTAATTATGAAAATCCAAAGGATTTTCAGTAATCTTTGATTTTCAGTGATTAAAAATATATTATTTTTTTTATAAATAATCTTTATTAAATTGATTCAATGAAATAAACTTATTATTTATAAAATTTTTTTATTTTATAAATATCAAAAATCTTCGATTTTTTTTATTACTATTTAATTTATATTTTAAGATTAAAATATTGATTTTTTATTAGGTTAAATTTCAAAAATTTTATTTAAAAACTGTTGAATATAAAAGAATAAATATACAATTAACTAATATTATGGTATTAGATTTATTTAATGTTATGCATTGAATAAAATTTTATAAATAGTAAAAAATTAAAGTTTTTTAAACTTATAAAAACTTTTGATGAAACTTTTGTTTTGAACGAAGTGAAAAATTTAGGAGACGGAGTCTCCGTTTTTAAAAGTTTCTTCTAAATAGTAAAATAATTCTTTAAAAATGGATTTTATTATTTTTAAAAAATAAGTTTTGATGAACCTTTTTTTAAAAGGTTCTTATAATAATTAAAAATTTTATATTAATTAATCAATGTATAATATTTAATGTTACTATGTAATTATTTAGTGATTTTATGAGTGATTTAGAGAAAATTGTATATGAATATGGACTTTTAAATGCTAAAAAACACAATGGTAAAGCTAATCCTGGTGCGGTCATAGGTTCTATTATGAGTGCTCACAGTGAACTTAGGTCTAAAGCTAAAGAAATAGGGCAAATTGCCAATTCTATTGTTAAAACTATTAATAAGATGACTGTTGAAGATCAAGAAGTAAAAATATCCAATTTAGGTCTTACGATAGCTGAGAAAGAGAAAAAAATAGATGAAGGGCTACCTGATTTAGATAATGTTGCTGAAAATGTGGTTATGAGGTTTGCACCGAACCCAAGTGGTCCTTTACATATTGGTCATACAAGAGCAATAGTGCCAAACGATGAATATGTTAAGAAATACAATGGAAGATTAATATTAAGAATAGAAGACACAGACCCAAAGAGAATATATGAACCTGCATATAAAATGATTGAAGAAGACCTTAAATGGTTGGAAGTTGATGTAGATATAGTAGCTTACCAAAGTGATAGATTCCCTATTTACTATGAATATGCTGAGAAACTTATAAAACTTTCTAAAGCCTATGTTTGTAAATGTGATGGTGGAAAATTTAAGAAATTAAAAGATGAGTCTAAGCCGTGTCCATGTAGAAACTTCTCTGTTGAGGAAAATATTAAATTATGGTGGGAATTTCCAAATATGGAAGTAGGGCAAGCTGTTTTAAGAGTGAAAACAGATTTAAATCATAAAAATCCAGCTATTCGTGATTTTGTGGCTATGCGTCTTGTGGATGAGCCTCATCCTCGCCTTGGAAATAAATACCGAGTTTATCCAATGATGAATTTTTCAGTAGCTATTGATGATCATTTAATGGGAATTACACATGTACTGAGAGGTAAGGATCATTTAGCAAATAGTGAAAAACAAAAATATCTATATCAACATTTTGATTGGAATGTTCCTGAATTTATTCATTATGGAAGATTAAAAATGGAGGATATTCCGTTAAGCACATCAAAAGCCCTTCTTGGTATTGAGGATGGAACTTATACTGGCTGGGACGACCCAAGACTTGGAACACTTAAGGCATTGAAAAGAAGAGGAATTCAATCTAAGACAATATATGATTTAATGACTGAAATTGGAGTTAAAATATCTGATTCAGTACTTAGCTGGAAAAAAATATATGGTCTTAATAGGAAAATTCTGGAGAAAGTTGCAAATAGATATTTCTTTGTTTTAAATCCTGTTAAGATACAAATAGCTGATAATGAATATTTTTCAGATGATAAACCCTTAAAAATTAAAAGGCCTCTTCATCCAGACTTTTTAGAAAGAGGAGACCGTGAACTTAGTTTTAATGGTGAGGCATTTATTTCAAAGGAAGACTTTAGTGATGGTCTTATAAGATTGATGGATGGTGTTAATATAACCATTTCTAATGGACAAACAAAGTTCAACAGTGTTTCATTTGAATATGCAAGAGAAAAAAAAGCTAAAATCATTCAATGGGTTCCAGTAAATGGAAACATGAGTGTTGAAGTCGTAATGGATGATAATTCTGTGGTTAAAGGATTATGCGAGCCTGCAGTAGGATTTCTTAATGTTGGGGATACTGTTCAATTTGAAAGGTTTGGTTTTGCCAGACTTGATAGAAAAGAGGATGACAAGTTAATTTTTTATTTTACCCATAAATGATTTGAATAGGTTTGTAAGAATAATCAACTAATAATTTACATTAATCAATGATTGGATTGTAGGGACAAATAATGAAAATAATGACGAACACTGATATTTTTGCAGTAACACAGGAATTAAATGAACTTTTAAAGGGGGCAAGAGTTGATAAATCATTTCAACCAAGAAATGATATTGTTCTTATGAGATTTCATAAAACTGGTGTTGGAAGAATTGATGTGGTCTTCCAATCTGGTGTCAGAGCTCATAAAACTGATTATCCTCTTAATAATCCTATGATTCCCCCATCTTTTACAATGCTTCTTAGAAAAAGGTTAAAGGGAGCTCACATTATATCTATTAAACAACATAATTTTGATCGTGTGATTAAGTTAGAGGTTCAAAAAGAGCAGAAGTATACTCTTGTTATAGAACTTTTTTCAAAAGGAAATATAATTCTTTTAGATGAAGAAGATAATATTATAATGCCTCTTAAAAGGCAATTGTGGAGTGATAGAGATATAAGTTCTAAAAGAGAATATAAATATCCTTCTATAACGGGTATTAATCCAATTAATTTATCTTTAGAAAAGTTAACTCAGCTATTTAAAGAATCAGACAGTGACTTAATTAGAACCTTAGCAAGAAATGGTTTAGGGGGCACATATTCTGAAGAAATCATTTTAAGAACAGGTTTAGATAAAAATATCCAAGCTATAGAGTTAACTGATGAGGAAATAGCTATTGTCTATGAGAAAATAAAAGAATTATTTGATCCTCTTATAAAATTAGATTTTAAACCTAACATTGTTTTAGAGAAAAAAAATGATAATGTAAGTGTGTTTTCTTGTGATTCCAATACTGAGAGTTTAACTGATAATCAAAAGGATAAAAAATCTTCAAAAAGATTAGATGTTTTACCATTAGAGTTAAATATTCATAAAAATCATGAAAAAGAGTATTTTAATAGTTTTAATGAGGCAGCAGATGAATTTTACTCTGAGAAAGTCCAAAAAGAGATAAAATCAGTTGAGGAGAATGTGTGGGATAAGAAAGTTAACAAGTTTGCAAATAGATTAAAAAAACAGGAAGAGTCTTTATCTGAGTTTGAAAAAACAACTGAACTTTCAAAGAAGAAGGGGGAAATTCTTTACTCTAATTATACTCAAATTGAAGATTTATTAAAGGTTATAAATGATGCAGAAAAGAAGTATTCTCGAAAAGAAATATCTAAGATATTAAAAAGAGCTAAAAAAGATGGAATGATTGAGGCACAAATCTTTGAATCTATGGATACACTTGGAACACTTGTTTTAGATATTGAAGATGTGAAAGTAGCTATTGATTATAGGAAATCTTTAGCTGAAAATGCTGAGGTCTACTATGAAAAAGGTAAAAAGGCAAAGAGAAAAATTAAGGGTGGACTTGTTGCTGTTGAAAATACTAAGAAACAACTTAAAGATATGGAGACTAAGAGAGAAAAAGGTATTAAAAAGATTGAACTTCCAAAGAGACGAGTTAAAAAACCTTTATTGTGGTTTGAAAAGTTAAGATGGTTTTTAAGTTCAGATAATCATTTGGTTGTTGGTGGTAGAGATGCTAATACAAATGAAATCGTTGTAAAGAAATATTTAGAGAATAATGATATTTATTTGCATGGTGATATGCATGGTGCACCTTCAACTGTGATAAAAGAAGATGGTGTTGAAATAAATGATGAGACTTTTAAAGAATCAGCTATTTTTGCAGCTTCATTTTCAAGTGCTTGGGGAAATGGTTATGGGTCTGCAGATGTGTTTTGGGTTCATCCAGATCAGGTTTCAAAAACACCTGAACCTGGAGAATATTTGACAAAGGGTGCATTTGTTATAAGAGGTAAAAAAAATTATCTTCGTGGTTTAAATTTAAAAATAGCTATTGGGATTGTGGATTACAAGGGTAAAAGGATAATGGCTGGACCTGTTGAGGCATTGAAAGTACATTCTAATAATTATGTTATATTACGACCAGGGCATGTGAAAAAAGAAGCTATTGCAAAGAAAATTCTTCATAAGATAAATGAGGATGATTTGTTAAGTTTAGATGATGTTGTTAGGGTTTTACCTTCTGGTAAATGTGAAATAATTAAGGAATAGTCATTTAATGGATATTTTGCTCTTTTCAATTTTTTATTTATTATATTTTATTTATTTAATATTAATTTATTAAATATTATGCTAAATTTTAAAATTTTAGAAAAGTAGTTTAATGGTTTATTATATAATAATAGTCTATAATGATGTAATTTATAATAAAGTAATTAAATATAATAAAGTAATTTAAATCGTAAAACTGTTTTGTTTTATATATGCTAATAATTTATATATTTTAATATTAATATTGTTTGATAATTTAGATAACTTAAAATATTTTTAAAGTATTTCATATAGTTTAGTCATTCATATAGCTTAGTCATAATTTAAAATTTCTTATAACATTATTTAATCTTATTATCTAATTAATATGGTGAGAATTATGGGGAATAATGCATGTTCAAATGTTTGTGCAAGTTCAGATCTAAATTCACAAGATTTGGATCCAGATAATGTTACTCGGATGGTTATTTTAGGTCCTAAAGCAGAAGTCAGTGAAAGTGAAGTGGTTAATCACATTCATCTTTTAGGGCTGCCTGTGACAACTAAATTAACTTGTTACGGTGCAATGGTCAGTGGAAAAGAAAAAGATGTTCTAAAAGTTATTAAAGAAGTTAGAAAGTTAGATCCTTATAATCTGTTTACAAGAGATAGAGGCTTTCCAATTGGAGATCCAAGAAGATGTAGAGGTCATAGAATGGGTCCAAGAGAAGGATTTCATCAAATGGAAAGTGAGTATCGCTTATTGGAAGATGTTTCAGATGCTTTAAGGAACCCTAAAGAAGTTTCTCTTGAAGAAGAAAAACGAATGGATATTGATGAACTTGAACAAATATTTAAAGAAAGTTAAACCTTTTGATATATGATGATTTATTAATAGATAACGATTTATTAGACAACTTAATTAAAATTCTAACTAATTAATCATCAATAATTTAAAATAGCTATTTATTAATTATAATTTTAATATTATATCTATTAAGTTTTTAAAAAACTTTTAATATATCTTTAAATTAAAAATTTGAATGATTTTAAGAATAATTTTTAGTAAACATTTTTAATAAAAAGTGTTATAAAATCTTGATAAATAGTGTTATATGTATTTTCAAAAATAATATCTTAAATTCATTTTATTGTTAATAAAAGAAGATTTCATCCAATTAATAAGAAATTTCTAATAATAAAAAATTTTTAATATAAATTTTTAAATGTAAATATTATATATTGTAAATATAAAATAATAATCATAACCACGGTATTTATAAAAAATATTAAAAATAACTAAACATACATAATAAATAAAACAAAAGGAATGTTAAAATGGTAAAAGTAGCAATATTTCCACCAAACTCACTAATTTTAGCTGATTTAATTGATAGAAAAGGACATGAACCATTAGCTCTACAAAAAGCTGTTAGAAAAAAAGTCGTCGACCCTGAAATAGATTCACCACCAATGAACATAACTGAAGATGACCCTATTAAAGGACTAAAATATGCAGCTATTGAAGTACCTTCGGGAGTTAGAGGAAGAATGTCCATCATTGGGCCATTAATAGATGAAGCAGAAGCAGCTATTATCATAGATAAAGCTCCATTTGGTTTCGGATGTATTGGATGTGCAAGAACCAACGAACTATCTACTTTCTGTATAAGGAAAAGAGGAGTTCCTACATTAGAGCTAATTTATCCAAATAATAGAGATGAAACCATAGACATGGTAAATAAAATTAACACATTTTTAGATAGCTTAGATGATTCTGAAACTGTCAAGGATTCTAAAAATAATGGGGAGGAATAATTAAAATGGTGAGAATAGCCTTAATTTCTTGTGGAACTGAATACAGCGGAGTTCAAAAAGAAATTGAAAAAGCAGCCAACACATTTGGTGGAGAAATAGTAATTCCAGAAATTGATCTACCCTACATCGATGAATCATATAAAAAATTTGGGTTTAGTGCTGAAAGTTCAAGCTTAAGACTAACAATCGCAAGAGCAATGGCAATAGTTGAAGGAAGGACTCAAGTAGATGCAGTTTTCATAGCCACCTGCTTTAGATGTGCAGAAGGAGCCTTAGTTAGAAATGAAGTTAGAAGATTTATCCAAGAAAATACTCGTATTCCAGTTGTCACATACTCATTCACAGAAAGAACAAAGGCAGATGAACTTTTCATTAGGATGGAAGCATTAACAACCACAGTAGCACGAAAAAGTATTCTTGCTCGTGAAAAACAAGAAGGTCTAACACTTGGAATTGATTCTGGTTCAACCACCACAAAAGTTGTCTTAATGGAAAAAAATAAAGTTGTAGGAACAGGCTGGACACCAACTAAAGATATTATGGGTTCTGTTGATATAGGAACTAAAGAAGCCTTTGAAGGAACAGGATACTCAATGGATGATTTAAATGGGATTGGAACAACAGGATATGGAAGATTAACAATTGGTAAGAAACTTAACGCCGAACTTGTACAAGAAGAACTATCAGTGAATGCAAAAGGAGCTGTTTATTTAGCTGGACATCAAAAAGGTGAAGCAACAGTCTTGGACATTGGAGGAATGGATAATAAAGTCATAACAGTTAATGATGGTATTCCTGACAACTTTACAATGGGTGGAATTTGTGCTGGAGCATCAGGAAGATTTTTAGATATGACTGCAAGAAGATTAGATGTTGACATTAAAAAATTAGGGCCATTAGCAATGAAAGGAGATTATAAAAATGCACTACTCAATAGTTACTGTATAGTTTTTGGTATTCAAGACTTAGTCACAACTTTAGCCGCTGGTGGGACAAAAGAAGATGTTGCTGCAGCCGCCTGCCATTCAGTTGCTGAACAAGTATACGAACAACAACTTCAGGAAATTGATATAAGAGAACCATTAATTCAAGTAGGTGGAACCTCCTTAATCTCAGGACTTATAAAAGCAGTTGGTGAAACATTAGGCGGTATAGATATTATAGTTCCAGAATATTCTCAATATATAGGTGCTGTTGGTGCCGCACTATTAGTTTCTGGAATGGGAAAACGACAAAAATAGGATTTTATACTGTTACTACTATTTTATACTAAAAATGTGATTTATATGCTAGTTGAAAGTAATGATAAAGATGGTGCAGAAGTATATGAAATGATAATCAAACAAATACTTCAAGACCTCCAACTATCACCATCTATTAAAGATATGAAATCATTTGTTAATCCTAATGAAGTTGTTTTTATGATAGCTATAAAAATGGATAAAACATCAACTTCTATTAAATTAAATGAAGTTTCAAGTGTCATGTATGATAAAGAAGAGAATAAAACTACTATAAAAATATCTGATGAAAACTATCTTCCAAACATTCTTAAATTATTGTGGAGAGAATTTTCTCGAGACCAGCTTTATCAACCAGATAGATACACAATTCTCCTTGATGATGATGTCACATTTCTCAAAGATTTGATTGTTTTCTCTCCAAAAGAAAATCTTAAAATGAGACTTATAGATGCAATATTCAGAATTATTCCAGAAGGATTTAGAGTTTTAAGAGAACTATCAAAAGATGATATTGTAGCTATTGTTGCCACCGATGAAATGCTTAAAGATGAGTGGATATTGAAGTGTCAAGAGCTTATAAATCAACTTAAAGATTAATTATTTCTTTTCGTTTAAATATTGTGTTTTGTTAATTTATTCCATGATTTTTTTGTTAAATTATTTGGAGTAAAGTTTATGTGGGTATGGTAATAAATATTAATCATGAGTATAGAACATTTAAAATCAAGAAGTGATCTTTCATTAAATGAGATTAATCAATTATTTTCACACGAGAAATAAAGACCGTGCAATATTTAAATTGAAAAATGGAGCAAATAATTTTCATAAATCTGTATTGTTGGACGACCTCTAATCAGAAAAAAAAATGTTAACATGATACATCCTCAGTTGGCAGAAAAAACTATGTCCAACAATTATGAAATAAATAAAAATAGCAATATAATATTGATTAATATGGATATGTGAATGTTGATTTAAAATTGTGGGCGATGATTATGAGAACTCAGACTAAAATAGATGTAATATCTTTTTCTTTGCAGGATTAGGACAAGCTTACAATAAACAATTAGGTAAAGCAATAATTTTTGTAATAATAGAATCACTTTTATTAGAATTATTTAGAATACAATTGATTCATAAGAATTTTTTATTACTAATTGGTATTATATTCTATGTATGATGCATATAAAAATTTTAAAAATAGAGAGCTTCTATAAACTTAATTTAAACATATATTGATATGATGTTTTGTTATTATTTTCATTTTTTCATTGAAAATTCGCATATTTTGTCTTAAGGCTAATTTCATCACTATTTTTAGGGATTTCCCTAATTTTTTCATAGCTACCGCTAAGCGGAACAAATTTCCTTTAGTAATCTTGGTAGTTGAATTATAGTTAAATGCTGTACATTCAATTTTTTAAAACGGAACCTTCGATTCCTAAGTTTCTCATTTCATTCGAAACAAACGAGAAATCGAAAGATTTTTCTAAGTTGTCTTCGACAACAAACAGGAAAATCAAAGATTTTCCCTAAATTATTGCGAAATCGTAGATTTTGCAATTAGTTAGAAAAGCGAAGCTTTTCTAAATTTTAAAAGCAATAGGTTTTAAACTTAGGAAAATCGAAGATTTTCCGTGTGTTGCAAAATCATAGATTTTGCACAGTCAGAAAAAATTTTTATTTTTTCTAAAATTTCTCGTTTCACTCGAAATAAAAAACGGAAATTAAAATTTCCTAAATTTCCTTTGAAAATATTGATTAAAACTTTTTGATCAAACTTTTCTTACATTTAGGTAAGTTAGGAAACAAAATCCCCCTTTTTTTAAAATTTTGACTTTTAACCCTTGCGGCGAGTTTTTTTTGATGACCTGGATCTTGTTATGTAATTATGCATCCTTGATTCATACTCTCTTCCAGACTCTAATCCATAATTATACTATCATATTCATTGAACAAAGACCATTAGTTTCCATAATTCCATCTTCCACCTCTTTGTCTTATTTTTATAAAAGTCATGAAAATATTGTTTTATATTTTTTATATTTTATTAATTTTTTATTTAATATTCAATATATAAATTAATACTTAATATAATTAAATTATTAAAATTATATTAAATTAATAAAGTTATAATTAAATTAATAAAGTTGATATTTCAAAATAATATGATATAATAATATAATGCAAATTTAGTTCATAATTTAGTTTATAAAATTCAAAAATACTGTAAATCATAAAAATTAAATTTTAATTTCTAAACAATATAAAATATTTATAAAAATAAAATAATCAACAATTAAGGTAACAAACAACTTAACCATTAAGAATGAACAATTTAAGCAATATAATAAATAATTAGAATAATGAACAATTTAAATAGTGAACAATAATTAATTAAAAAATCTTATAAGTAGTTTTGTTTTTGGGATCAGTATGGGAAAAGATATTAAAAAAGAGTTTAAAGACCTTAGAATGAATTTACTGGATTTAACTTCAAAAAACCCTCTTCTTAGTTTTAAACAAAGATCTAAATCTATTGAAATAGTTAACAGCACACCTTCAAACATTTACAATTTTCTTATTCTACAACATAAAAAAATGTATTTCCTTCCAAATAAGAAAGAGCCTGAAAGACAAACTAAATCAAAGTTTTCATCCATTACTGAACCTATTAAAGAAGCTTTTGAACCTATTACTGAACAGTTAACAGAATTAAATAAATCTTTACAAATTGATGATTCTCTTAAATCTGATTTAACTCCACGAGAATTACAGAAAAAGCTTTTTTATATAAATCAGTTATCTAAAACTATGATTCAAGAAAAAGGATACAATGTTCTTTATTTGGCTGCTGGATTTTTAGAGTGGAGTGATAGATATAAACCAGCAGATATTAAAAGAGCTCCTCTTGCTTTAATTCCTGTTGTTTTAGAGAGAAAATCTGTGGGAAAATCTTTTTCTGTTCAGTGGAATGGTGAGGATATAAAGACGAACATATCTCTTAAAGCTAAACTTAAAGAAGATGGATTGATTTTGCCTGATTTTAAAATGAAGGGTTATATTGATTCAATTGAACATTACTTTTCAGATATTAAAAAGAGTTTATCAAAAGGAGGTAATGGTGTTTTATCTTCATGGAATATTAGTAACGATGTTGCCCTTGGATTTTTTTCCTTTACTAAATTTGTAATGTACACGGATTTAGATCCTAATCTTGATTTAAAGAACAATGAACTTGTAGAAGCTATTTTCCGTCCTGACTCTAATAAAGATATAGAGTCTTTTAATAGTGAAGATATTGATAAGAAGTTATCCTACAAGGATTTATACAACGTTTTAGATGCTGATTCCTCACAGATAGCTGTTATTGAAGATGTTAAAGCTGGCCGTAATCTTGTTGTTGAAGGACCTCCTGGAACAGGGAAGTCACAGACTATTGTCAATTTAATAGCTGAGCTGATTGGTTCAGGTAAAAGTGTTCTTTTTGTAAGTGAGAAGATGGCTGCTCTTGAAGTTGTTAAGAATAGATTGGAGAGTGTTGGTCTTGGTAAGTTCGTTCTTCAATTACACAGTCATAGAACAAGTCGTAGGAGTTTGTTAAAAGAGATTAAAAGAGGACTTAATCGTCGTGATTTAGACGATGATTTAGATGTTGAACAAACGATAAGAAAGTTAGAATCACTGCGAAGTCAGTTGGATGAGTATGTTGAGGTTCTTCATGAGAAAAATTATGCCATTGAAATGTCTCCTTTTGAACTTTATGGTATGAAAGAAATAGCTAATGACCATTTTTCAAAAAAAGGTATGATAATTCCATTGGTGCCATTTGATTCTCCTGAGAATATTACTAAAAAAGATTTAGATAATATGGTTATTGAACTTGAGAACTTAGCAGAGTTACATCATACAATTGGCGAAAACAATCCTTGGACTACTTGTTCACCTAACAGTTTACTTCCTGGTGATTTAAGAGAAATTCAGCAGTTATTGATTGATAGTGAAAATTATTTAAACGAGTTCACGGTGCTTGGGGACAATTTAAATAAATCTTTTGGGATTAAGTTTGCGGATAATCTGGAAATTTTTGAAGAGATAAAAGAAGCTTTGGATATATTCAACGATGAAAAGGTTAAATTAATTGATAAAACTATTTTAAGTAGTTCTCAATGGTTTAATAATGGTTCTTATGGATTAGATTTAATTAAGAAACTTGATGAATATCAGAAAACTCTTTTTGTAATGAACAAATTCTATGCTTCCATAGAAAATGAAGACATAGATTTATTAATCAATGAATTCATGGATTATAATAGTAAAGGTGTTTTAAAACTCTTTAAAAAGAACAAGCCAATTAAAAAGAAGATATTATCTTTTTATAAGGATAAGTACAAAGGAAGCAATGATAAAAATATTTTAGAAGATCTCCAAGATGTTAACAGATTTCTTAGAATTAAGAATGGTTTACATAATTTAGATGATGATGGAAAGAAATATTTTGGTGATTTATGGTATTTGGATGTTGATATTTCACAGTTAAAATCTGTTGCAACTTGGGTTGATGGTTTTAACAAATTTTTAAAAGATGGTACTTATAATAAGTTGACAATTGAAAAATTATCTGATGATTTGAGTATTAATAATCATTGGGAACTTAATGAGTATCTTGAAATTGGTGAGAAATTTTGTAATAGCTTAAAGAAATTAAAATCTAAATTAAATCCTAACATTAATTTAATATTTAAAAATAATTTTGAGAATGTTCCATTAACTTTATGGAAGAAACAAGTAAATAAATGGAGTAGTGATCTTTCAAGATTACATATATGGTCACAATATCTTAATACTAAAAATAGCTGTTTAGAAACATCATCTAAGATGTTTGTTAAGGTTATTGAAGATAAAAATCTTAAAAAGGAAGATGTCAAAAGTTTGATTTATGGAAATTTTGCTGATGTACTTTTACAATTAATTTTTTCAGAAAATCAATATCTATCATCATTTATAGGTGAACTACATGAAAATAAAATCAAAGACTTTAAAAAACTTGACTTAAAAATCATTGAGTTAAACAGGAAAAGAATATATTATAAACTTAACAAGGAAATTCCAGAAATTTTTGGTAACACTACACATAAGGAATCCAAGATATTGGCTGGTGAACTTACAAGAAAAAGAGGAAATATACCTCTTAGAACCCTGCTCAAAAAAACAGGAGTGATTATAAAACAGATAAAGCCTTGTTTTATGATGAGTCCACTTTCAATTGCAGAGTTTTTGGATCCATCTAACAGTGACCTAAAGTTTGATGTTGTTGTATTTGATGAAGCGAGTCAAGTGAAACCAGAAGATGCACTTGGAGCTTTTATGAGAGCTAAAACAGCTGTTGTAATTGGAGATACACAACAACTCCCTCCAACATCCTTTTTTGACCAGATGATTAGTTCAGAGTCTGATGATGAAATAGCTACTGCACTGGATATGGAAAGTATTCTTCATCTATGTAAACTATCATTTCCAGTTAGAATGTTAAAATGGCATTACAGAAGTAGACACGAAACATTAATTAATTTATCCAACAAAGAATTTTATGATGGTGAATTATTAGTTTACCCATCAGCAACATATAATAATCCAGAATTAGGATTAAAGTTTAAATACAATCCAGATAACCCTTATCAAAGAGGAAAAAGTGCGACCAATAGAGGACAAGCTATTGAAGTAGTTGATGAAATATTCAAACACTTTAAGAAATATGGTACCAGGAAAAGTTTGGGAGTAGGAACATTCTCGGTTTCACAAATGAATGCTATACTTGAAGAACTTGAAATTAGAAGAAAAGAACATCCAGAACTTGAACATTTATTTTCAGAGAAAAAAGAAGACAGATTCTTCGTTAAAAACCTTGAAACAATACAGGGTGATGAAAGAGATGTCATGTTAATAAGTATAGGTTATGGATTTGATGAATTAGGCAAATTATCGAGTAACTTCGGTCCTTTAAATCAAGATGGAGGGGAAAGAAGATTAAATGTTCTAATAACTCGTGCAAAAGAAAAATGTGTTGTATTCTCAAACTTCAAAGCCTATGATATGCACTTAGGAGTTAACACACCATTTGGTGTAGAAGCACTTAGAAATTTCTTAGAATATGCTGAAAATGCATCTAAAGGTTTAATTCAGCATAAAGAAAACAGGAAACAGGAAACATTTGTTAATAGTGTTTACAATTTTCTTAAAAGTGAAGGATTTAAAGTTCATAAGAATGTTGGAGATTTCTTTAAAATAGATTTAGCTATTTTAGATGATGAAGATCCTGGCAAATATATTCTGGGTATTGAATGTGATGGAGAAAACTATGAATCGTCTAAAGTTGCAAGAGATAGGGATCGTCTTAGAGATCAAGTATTAAATGGTCTTGATTGGAATTTGTATCATCTTTGGTCAACAGATTGGTATAGAAACAGAAATTTTGCCCAAACAAAACTTATTAATTCCATTGACAAAACTAAGGAAGAAATTAAGATTAAGGAAGAAGAAAGAATTAAAGAAGAAGGATTGTTTAAAGAAAAAGAAAGACTTGAGCAGGAAAAAAGATTTACAGAAATGAAACTTGAAGAGGAAGGGAGACTTGAAGAAGAAAAAAAATTTGAACAAGAGAAATTTGAGCAAGATGAACTTGAGGGAGAGCTTAAAGAAGAAACAGGCACTTTCGAAGGAATAATAAGTGTTGAGGAAGGAATAAGTGATTTTGAAGAAGAAATTGATATAGTTGAAGAACTTAAAGAAAAAGAGGAATTTGAAAATGAAAAAATAGCTATTGGAAATGAGAAAGTAGCTATTGAAATTGAAAAAATAAGCCTTGAAAATGAAGATATAGGTATTGAAGAAAAGAAAGAAGAGTTTGAAGAAAATAAAAATAATAATAAAAAAGATGATGAAGAAAATATTGATACTAAATTTAAATTTAAAAAATCTTTAAAGGATTTTATTAATCCAAATAAAGATAATAATTCTAATAAAAGTAGTATTAATAATTGTAATAAAAATAATAATAAAGAAAATAATGAATATAATCATAATTACGGTGATAATGAAATAAATAGTAATGAAAATAATAAGAATAAGAAAAATAGAAGAAGTTACTTTAGTTTCTTGAATAATAAAACTAATAATAAAACTAATGATTTAAATAAAGATTTTGATTCAATTAATGAAAATGATAGTAAAAATGATAAAAATCAATTGAGTGAAGATAATGATTATTTAGAGGAAATAATATCTAGTTTTGATGATAATGATAATGGAACTAAAGATTATTCTAATATAAAATCTGAAGACTTTATTGAAAATAATGAATTTAATAGCAACAAGCAAAATCAAGATAATTATGAAGACTATTCAAATGATGATTATTTAAACGATGACGAGTATTACAACCTAACTGACCTTAGCAATCCTCTTAGTAAAAATGCTGTTATTAAAAATCAAAAGGACAATAACCCATTTAAGGCTTTATCAGGACTAAAAAACGAAGTTAAATACATAAAAAAAGCTTTGAAACAGATTGAAAACAAAACTCCAAGAGAGACAATTTCGCTCATCGATAGAACAGATGATGAACTTGAGGAAGATAATACTTATATTAATAAAAAAATAGATTATAAAGATTCAAATCTAATGAATAAAAATTCAACTATTAATGATGAGTGTTTAGATGATAGTAATGATAATACTTTAATTGATGATGATTTTGAGATTAATAAAAATATAGAATTTAATCATGATGAATATTCCGATGAATTTTTAGAGGACATAATTAATAGAGTTGACACTCCATTTAATTTGGAGAATCAGATGAAACATGTGGACGATACCATAATTCCTAAAAAATTAAAAGATATTAAAAATTCCATAGAACCATATAAGAAAACCAAGTTAAATATAAATAAAACCCTTGATGAATTTTATAGAACTCCTGATAAAGAAATTAATCATATGATCAATAAAATCGTTTTAACTGAAGGTCCTATACATATTAAAGAAGTAATTGGGAGAATGAAAGAGGGTTTAAATCTTAGTCGTGCTACTTCAAAATTTAAGAATAAGGTTAATGAATCTATTAAAAATAGTGAGAACGCAGGACTAATCTTTGTCGATGATGATTTTCTATTTTCGACGAAAGAAGCCACTATTCAGGTTAGAAAACGTAAAAAACCTAATATAGACTTAATCTCAGATGTTGAAATTGAAGAAAATATTCGGATGATTTTAGAGAAGAATAACACTTTAAAGAATAAGGATTTAATTAAGCAGGTAGCTAAAAATTTTGGTTTTAAGTCAGCGACAAAGAAAACAAGTTTAAAGGTTGCTCATGTTATTGACTATTTACTTGCTAAAAAAGCTTTATTGGCTGAAGATGATGTATTAAAATGGAATAATTAAATAGTTTTAAAAAGGTTATAATAATCTTTAAATTAAAATTTGAATATATTGTTTCTCTTATTTATTAACATCATAATATTTTTATTATTTATAAGAACCTTTTAAAACGGAGAATCAAAGATTCTCCTAAGTTTCTCGTTTCATTCGAAACAAACATGAAATTAAAAAATTTCATTAAATCTCTTTCAGAAATAAACGAAACCTTCGGTTTCTAAGTTGTCTTCGACAACAACG
>JAITGU010000065.1 GCA_031280375.1 Candidatus Methanovirga procula
TAATTTTAGAGGATGTATTAGATAGGCTATAAGATGAGAATAAAATCGAAACATTTATAAGATAATAAAATTATAGTGTATCATAGAGAATTTCCTGAGGTTAATAGAAATTCTCTAAATATTATTGAGGTACTTATTGGCTAAAACTTTTTATTTCTTTTATTGAAAAATGTTCATGAATAATTTATGATGACCATTTAATTGTTTATTTAGAAGCATCTATTTTTCACTGAAAATATGCATATTTTAATCGTGTCCCATCCTCACCGATAATTTTTTACTTTGCGAACTACTAATAGTTTACTTAGCATTAAAAAGTTGATAATTGCCAATAAAAAATTAGGAATTATGAACCATCTATCTGCTGATGCCCATACTGTAGGAGAAAATCCCATTACTGAAACAGAAATAAGGATTAAAAATAATAAAAGTAGTAATATCAGGCTAAACTTCCTTTGGCTGCTTTTATAAATATTATAAACACCAAATAAAACAGAAATAACTATTAAAAGATAGAAAATTCCACATATCAATAAGGTTTTCAAGTTATTTTCAAAAAACCCAAAATGATTAGCTCCATGAAAAATGAAGTTAGTATAAGATGGCTTAAATAAACTTATTAAAAATAACAAACTAATGATTATCACTGGAATTGAAGCTATTAAAACTGTTTTAACTTTATTTTTCTTAAGAATAGGTGTAAATGCCAAAATACTAAAAAACAGGAATGTAGAAATATCAAAACGTGTTAATAAATTATTTAACAGATTAGTTAAACCGAATGAAGCTTTATTTAAAAGAGAAACAGATTTGTATTCTGGAAACCAAGTCATTATTTCTTTTTCATATCGATTGCTATTCCCAGGTGACAATAAAATATATGCCATACCTAAAATAGAAATTACAAAGAATATATATGCACATATGGGTATCTGCTTCTTCTTATATTTATAATAAAGAATTACACATAAATAAATTAGTATAAACAAAAGATTAATTATTTCATTACTTATTGCAAATAGAATAGAAAAAATTAAAATAATATAAATTAAAACTTTTTTTGCAACTGAATTTTCCTTAAGAACAAAGGAATCTTTATTTGATATATAATTTTTTAAAATATAAAAATGAAGTAAACAAAAAAAATGGCCAAACATAATTAACTGTTGTTGGTATGTAACCTGCAGAAGATAAACCACTAAAAACAGCGAAAAAGCTAAATATCATAGAAATAGAGCTTATTAAGTTGAAAGTAAACTTTTTTTTATTTGAAACACCATTTAAATCTTTTTTATAAAAATTCCTGGAATTAATACTGCCAAACCTGTTAAAAAAATTGAATCTAAAAATTGCCAAATTATTGGAGGCAATGTTGTTAAATAAACTAAAGTAAAGTCTATTATGGTTCTTGAAGACCATTGAAAATATCTTTGCACTGCAAAATTTATGGCTTCTCCTAAGTTAGCAGGGGAAACATCGTGATAAAAAAGGTAATCTCCATTTTCATAGGGTAAAAATAAGTGTAGAAGAAATACTCCTAAAAACAACAAAATAAAAGGAATATATGGATAAATTTCACTAAAAATGTTATTTAATCTCATTGGAATCTAATGGTCAGTTTTTGAAATAAAAAATGTTCTTTATTAGAGAATGTTGTACAATTATTTCACACAAAAAATAAGGACACACAAGTATTTAAATTAAAAATGGAACAAGATGTTTTTTATAAATCTGTATTGTTGGACAGCCTCTTAAAAATATTGAGTTTATAGATTATTTAAGAGAGTTTCTATTAACCTCAGTTTGTTAATATCTATGAAATTAATATTTGTTAAAAATTCTTTACTTTAAAAACTTTAACTTTTAAATTTAAGAAAATACCAAAAAATTGGAAATTTTTCTAAGTTCCCTTATGGGAACCGAAGATTCGATCTGTGTTGCAAAATCATAGATTTTGCACAGTTAGAAAAAAGTTTTTTATTTTTTTCTTTATTTTAAAAGTTTTAGCTTTTAAAGTTAGAAAAAAGTTTTTTATTTTTTTCTTTAATTTAAATTTAAAGACCAAGTTAGAAAATTTAAAAACCTAAAATTTTAAAAATATTTAGTTTATAGAATCTCTCTTGAAGATTTAATTTTAAAAGTTGAATATAAAGTTATTGTAACATTCATTTATATATAATTATTATATTACATTTTAATTATTATTTTAAGAGTTATTACTTCTTTTATTTATGAAATAAAATCTTTAGAAATTTGACAAAACAATCATAAATAAACCTTTTGATAGAAACATTTAAATACTTATAGAATAAAAAATTTGTATAATATTCATTCAT
Source organism: Candidatus Methanovirga procula (assembly GCA_031280375.1). Classification (GTDB taxonomy): domain Archaea; phylum Methanobacteriota; class Methanobacteria; order Methanobacteriales; family Methanobacteriaceae; genus Methanovirga; species Methanovirga procula. The sequence goes on from JAITGU010000065.1 coordinate 2,337, forward strand.
GATATTACATTTTTTTAATGTATAGTATTAATTATTAATCACTGAATTTTTAAAAGAATTTCACGCTCCTTTGTTTGTTACTTCTAATATTCAATGGTTTATTAGGATTATATTCTTAATTTTAGTTTGTTGGATGTAACTGGAATTGTTTATGATACTTGTTAATATTGAATTGAATATATAATCATTTTGGAATCGTAGCTGAAGCTGCAGTATTGTAATTGATATAATGCTCGTTTGTAACTTATTATTATTCATATTCATGAATTTTTAATTATTGTTGGGAATTTTCATCGTTGGAATTTTTATTGTAGATAATTTTTAATTATCCATTGAGATAACTTACCCAGTGTAAATAACAATATTTATATATAAATAGTTGTAAAGTATATTAAATGAAAAATGCACAATTATCTGTTTTTTTACCAGATTCATTCTTAACAGAGACTAAAGATTTAAAGCTTAAAACCTCTAAAATAGGGATTATTGGAAGGGCTTTAGCTATTTTCAATGTAAATAAAGTTGTTATTTATAAGGATACAACTGAAAATCCTTTTTCTAATACTAACTCTGATAGAAATAGCTTAAATAGAGATAATTTGAATAGATATAGATTGAGTAGAGATAGTTCTAATGGACATAGTCTTAATAGACATAGTTCGAATAGAGATAATTTATATAAGGGTAATTCAGATAAAAACTATTTAAGTAGAAGTGTTTCTGATGGAGAACTTATCTCTAAACTTCTTAGATATATGGATACTCCCCAGTATCTTAGAAAAAATGTTTTTCCTATTGAATCTGATCTTAAACATGTGGGAATACTTCCTCCATTGCGAACTCCGAATCATCCTACTGGTGAAAATTTTGGATTAGGTCAGTATAGGCAGGGATTAACTGTTAAGAGGAATAAGAAGGGAACATTTGTAGATATTGGACTTGATGAATTAGTTTTTTGTAAAGAACAACTTACCGTTAATAAAGTTTTTAGTTTTAAAGTTGTTAAAATAGCTAAAGAGATATTAATAACTCCAGATACACCGACTGATCTGTATTGGGGTTATGAGACAATATATGCAGAAAAAACTCTGAAAAACAGTTTAAAATTAGTTGATCCAGATTTTATTTTAGTCACAACAAGATATGGTGATAAAGTAAATTCTATTTTTGATAATTTAAAACTTAAAGCTATTAATTCTAAAAGTATAGCATTAATATTTGGAGGACCTTATAATGGGATCCCTGAAAATGTTTGTGAAAGTATTCGGACTTTCAAATCAGATGTTGTAGAGGTTAATATGGTTCCAAATCAAGGGACAGAGACAGTTAGAACTGAAGAAGCGTTAATTTCAACATTAGCTATTTTAAATGTAATGTTACAATAACCAACAGTGAAAATTAAGATTTGTTAAAGATTAAACTTATTAAAAGTTAGATTTATTAAAATGTAAATTATTTTATTAGATATATTGGATGAATCTAATATCTGATGAGATTATATAAAAATTTATACTTTCTAAGAATTCAACTTCCAAAAATTTACTTTCAATTTAGAAAGATTTATATATTTAAAAGATTAAATTGGGATGTTCTTTCTGAAAATTTAATTGTTATAAATAAAGGCATAATATTATTTATGGAAGTAATGAATTTGTCATGATAATAGTTGTTTGTACAACTAATCGTTGTTTATATAACATAACCTTTGTATAATAGAATTTTATAGATGTTACGATGGATTTTTAGATTAATTTATAAATCATATAGATTTATATTGTTGTAGAATTGTAAATATTAGGCTAACATAAACTAATAGTGTTTAATTAAGCTATATTTCAGATTTATATTTAATTATGTATAATATGTTAAAATAATCGTTTAAGGATGTTTTTTAAAATTGAGGAGGTAAATGAATGACAAGACATCGTCAACCAAGAAAAGGATCTGTTGCTTATAGTCCACGAAAAAGGGCTGCTAAAGAGACACCAAGAATTAAATCTTGGGCACAAAATGATCAACCAAAAGTTCTGGGTTTTGCAGGTTATAAAGTTGGCATGACTCATTTGATGATAGTGGATAATGAAAAGAACTCACCTACTGAAGGAATGGAAATATCCACTGCTGTAACTGTTTTAGAAGTGCCACCTGTTGTTGTAATGGGTGTAAGAGCTTATGAGAAAGATACTAAAGGGCTAAAAGTTATAACTGAAGTAATAGCTGATGATTTGGATGAGACTCTTTCAAGGAAAATATCACTTCCTAAGAGTTACAATAAATCTGAAGCGATTGAAAAGATTAAAGGTGTTTTGGATTATACGGCTGAAGTGAAAATTTTAGTACACACTAATCCCAAACTAACAAGTGTGCCTAAGAAAAAACCTGAAATATTTGAATGTGGAATTGGCGGAAAAACCGTAGAAGAGAAATTGAATACAGGTATAGAATTATTAGGTAAGGAAGTTAGGGCAAAAGATGTTTTCTCAGAAGGTCAAGTTGTTGATTCAATTGCTGTTACTAAAGGTAAAGGGTTTCAAGGACCTGTTAAAAGGTTTGGAGTTAGAATTCAATATGGGAAGGCAGCAAGATCCAGTAAAGCAAGGCATGTTGGTTCAATAGGACCGTGGTCTCCTTCAAGGACTATGTGGACTGTTGCACAGGCAGGTCAAATGGGATACCATAAGAGAACAGAGTTCAACAAAAAAATTTTGAAAATTGGTGATGCTTCTCAAGTAAATGAAGTAAATCCTGACGGAGGATTTATTAAATATGGTCTTCTTAAGAATGATTTTGTTTTAGTTAAAGGTTCTCTTCCAGGACCAAGTAAAAGACTGGTCGTCCTTAGAGAAGCTATAAGATACAATGGTAAATTAAATGAAGCACCTCAAATAAATTATATTAGTACAAAATCTAAACAAGGTGTTTAATAATCTAAACAAAGTGTTTAGTTAATATTATAAATGTGATAAAATGAAAGTTAATGTTTATTCTATTGAAGGTGAAATTAAAGGAGAAATTGATTTACCTACTATTTTTAGTGAAGAGTTTAGACCAGATCTTATAAAAAGAGCGGTTATTTCTTCACAGACAGCGAGGATACAACCATGGGGTTCTGATCCTATGGCAGGTAAAAGGACAACTGCTAAATCCTGGGGTTCTGGTAGAGGGGCAGCTATGGTTCCAAGAATAAAAAATGGATCAAAAGCAGCATTTATTCCTCAAGCTGTAGGTGGTAGAAAAGCACATCCACCGAGACCTCAGAAGAAATATAAAGAAAAAATTAATATTAAAGAAAGAAGGTTTGCCATAAGATCAGCTATTGCTGCAACTACAAATTCTGAACTTGTTGAAAATAGAGGACATAAAATAGAAAATGTAGAACAAATACCTTTAGTTGTTGAGGATGAATTAGCTACTATTAAAAGGACTAAGGATACTCGTGAAATATTTCAGAAGTTAGGCATATATACTGATGTAGAAAGAGCTAAAAAAGGTAGACACATTAAGGCTGGTAAAGGCAAAATGAGAGGAAGAAAATATAGGAATCCTAAAGGACCTTTAATAGTTGTGGCTGAAGATAAAGGTATAGGGCTTGGTGGAAGAAATCATGCTGGAGTTGATGTTGTGTCTGCTCGAAATTTAAATGCTGAGCTATTGGCACCTGGTACTCAACCAGGAAGATTAACAGTCTTTACTTCTTCTGCAGTAGAGCAATTAGGAGGTTTATTCCAATAACGATTGCACAGTGCTTTCACACAGTGCTTTTTAGCTATTAAATTAGTTAAGCTGTTATTGAGTTTTTGTCTTAACAGTGTTTTTGGATAATTGTTACTAAAAGGTGAAGTTATGGATTCATATTCAATCATGGTTAGACCTCATGTTACAGAAAAAACAATGAATCTAATCGACAAAAATAATGAAATTGCTTTTGTTGTTTTAAGAGAGAGTAATAAGAAAGAGATTAGAAAAGCTTTTAAACAGATGTTTGAAGAAGAAATTGAAAGTGTTAATACACATATAAATTCTAAAGGTTTAAAGATAGCTTTTATTAAACTTTCTGAGGAAGGCAAGGCAGAAGATATTGCTGTTAGAATGGGAGTATTCTAATTGGAGGATTTTTCATGGGAAAATGTTTAATACATCAAAGAAGAGGTAGAGGAACACCACGGTATCGTAGTGCTTCTCATCGTTTTAGAGACAAGATAAAATATCGGATATATGATGAAATAGAAAGAGAAGGAGCTTTAAAAGGTAAGGTTGAAGCTATTGTTCATGATCCTGGGAGAACTGCACCTCTTGCAGACATTAAATTTGAAAATGGTGAGAAAAGATATATATTGGCTCCAGAAAATATTCAAGTTGATGATGATGTAGAATGTGGTGTTTCAGCTTCAATAAATTTAGGTAATACACTACCTTTAAGTGAAATTCCAGAGGGAACTCCAATATACAATATTGAAAATGTACCTGGGGATGGAGGACGTTTTGTCAGATCTTCAGGGACTTATGCTTCTTTAATTACTCGTGATTCTGAGAAGGCTGTTGTTGATTTGCCTTCAGGTGAATTAAAATCCTTTAACCTTAATTGTAGGGCCACTATTGGCGTAGTTGCAGGTGGAGGAAGAAAAGAAAAACCATTCCTTAAAGCAGGAGCAAGATGGCACGCTTTTAAAGCTAAAGGTAAAGTTCCAATGACTGTTAGGGGAGTAGCTATGAATGCGGTTGACCACCCTCATGGTGGAGGAAATAGACAGCATCCTGGACGACCAACAACCGTTTCAAGGCATACACCTCCAGGAAGAAAGGTAGGATCTATTGCAGCTAAAAGGACTGGAAAAAGGAGATAATTAGGAGGTGACTTATTGGCAAGGAAAATATTTAAATATAAAGGTTATAAATTAGAAGAACTTCAAAAAATGTCTTTAGATGAATTAGCTGAATTATTACCTGCAAGACAAAGAAGATCTTTAAAAAGAGGATTTTTACCAAGGCAACAAAATGTTCTTGATAAAATGAAGAAATTAAGTAAAAATCAGACGAAAGGTGGAAAACCTATAGTTATAAAAACTCATTGTAGAGATATGATTGTACTTCCAGAGATGATAGGTACAACTTTTGGAATATATAATGGTAAAGAGTTTGTTCAGGTTACTTTTACTTCAGAAATGATTGGATCTTATTTTGGAGAATTTGCACCTACGAGAGCAAGAGTTCAGCATGGTGATCCAGGAATGGGAGCTACAAGGTCTTCAATGTTTGTACCTCTTAAATAGAATAGGAGATTAAATAATGGGAAATAAATATGCTTATAATGGAGCCGATAATTCTAAGATAGCTCGTGCAATGGCAAAAACTCTTAAAATTTCTCCTAAACATTCTGTTGAGATTTGTAGAGAAATAAGAGGAATGAAACTTAGTAAAGCTAAAACTTATTTAGCGGATGTTATTGAGATGAAGAAGGCAGTACCTTTTAAAAGACATAATAAGAAAGTTGGGCATAGGAAAGGCTTAAAAGGATGGGCTGCTGGAAGGTATCCTATTAAGGCTTCTAAAGCAATATTAAAAGTTTTAGAAAATGCTGAGGCAAATGCTGAATCCAAGGGATTAAATACTGAAAACTTATTCATTGAACATATCTCAAGTCATAGAGGAATGGTTATTAGAGGGTTCATTCCAAGAGCTTTTGGAAGATCAACAGCATTTAATACACCAACAACTCATATTCAAGTGGTTGTAATGGAGGAACAGGATGATTGAAAAAGATTTTGTCACAAAGGGTCTTAAAAGAACCAAAATTGATGAATATTTAGAAAGTAAGCTTGAAAGAGCTGGTTATGGTGGAATGAATGTTCAAGTTAATCCTCTCGGTACAATAATTGTTATTTATGCTGAAAGACCAGGTATGGTAATAGGAAGAGGTGGAAAAACAGTTCGTTCTATTACTCAAACTTTAAAAAATAATTTTAGTCTTGATAATCCTCAAGTTGAAGTTAAAGAAGTTGATGTTCCAGAACTTAATCCTAAAATTATGGCTCATAAGATTGCGTCTATGCTACAAAGAGGAATGCATTTTAGAAGAGTTGCTTATTCAACGATACGTAAAATAATGGGTGCTGGAGCACAAGGTGTAGAAGTCACTGTTTCTGGTAAAATAAGGGGTTCAAGATCAGCCACTGCTAAGTTCATCGATGGATACATAAAAAAATGTGGTGAACCATCAATTAGATTAGTTAAGGAAGGTTTTGCAACTGTTCAGTTAAAACCTGGTGTTTTAGGGATATTTGTTAGAATTATGCCTCCAGATGCAGATTTACCTGATAAAGTTGATATCTTAGCTCCAAGAATTGAAGAAACTCAAGAAGTTGATGAAGGTTTAGGTGTATCTTCACAATCTTTGAAAACTAAAGGACTTGAAAATTTAGAAGATCTTGATGATGAAGACTTTGAGGATATCGAAGAAGTAGAGGAACTTGTAGATTTAGATGATTCTAATAATATAATCTCTGATGATGAAGAATTTGAGGATATCGAAGAAGTTGATGTTGAAGAAATTAAAAAAGAGGTTGAAGAGATTATTGATTGATTAAGAGGTATTTAAAATGGCGATTTTACGAAGTAAGGATGTTTGGGAAATGGACATTGAAGATATTCAAGAAAAATTAGATGAACTTAAGAAAGAATTAGCCAAGAATATCTCAAAAAGTTCTGCAGCTGGAGTTAATGAAAATCCTGGTAAAATAAGAGAGTTAAAAAGAACTATTGCTCGTGTTATTACAATAATGACTCAAAAACAGAAGGAGAGGTAAATGAAAATTTGTGATGTTTGTGGTCTTCCAGAAGAGCTTTGCGTTTGCCAAGAAATTGCAAGAGAAGTTCAAACTGTTAAGGTATATACTGTAAGAAGACGATTTGGAAAGCTTATGACTATTGTAGAAGGTATTGATGAACATGATATTGATATAAAAGACCTTACTAAGGAACTTAAAGCTCGTTGTGCGTGCGGTGGAACAGCCAAAAAAGGTCAAATTGAGCTCCAAGGAGATCATAAAAACAAAGTTAAAAGTGTTTTATCAGATATGGGATTTTCTTCTGATACAATTGAGATTAAAGAAAATAAAAGGTCCAATAAAAGAAAGAAATGATTATCCTATTGTCATTATACAGTAATAAGCTAAAAATTATTCTAAAAATTATTCTTAATAATTTATTAGTTTATATTCCAATTGTTATATTCACTAATTTATATTAAATAACCTATATGTCAGAATAATTATATATTTACAATAAATAATAATTAATGTATATGTGTTTAATCAGTATTTAATTATTATAATTGTATGGTTTATAGTGTTTGCATGGTTATTAATGTATTTTCCATTAATCTTCGTATGATTTTAGAATTATGAGACTTTGTGGATTAAAAATTAACTATTGTGGATATAAAAATTAAATTTATAAAATAGATTAATATTCAATGTTTACTTGAAATATTTAGTGTGAGTATTAGTACTATAAGTGCTTAGCAGTAATTTATCTATAATGTTTAGATATTTATGAAAATATTTTTTTATAAGATAGTATGATAAGATACTGCTTGATTATAAACTTAAAATGCTGATATTATGATAACTTCAAAAAATGTATTTCGTCATGAATTAATTGGATTATATCTTGAAGTTGTAGATAGTTCTAATAAATCCTTAGTTGGGTTATGTGGAAATGTTGTAGATGAGACAAAAAAGACTTTATCTATTGATGTTAGTTGTCACAATGAGTTGAATAGGAATAATTTAGATCAAAACTGTTCAGTTTCAAATAATCAAAAAATGATTCCTAAGATGAATTCAACTTTTCATTTTAAAATTCCAAATGGTAAATGGGTTGAGATTGAAGGAAAAATTTTGGTCAGCTCTCCAGAGGATAGAATTAAAAAAAAATTTAAAAAATATAGCTGGTGATAAAGTGATTGGATTAGATGTTCCAGAACCAGAAAATAGATGTAATGATCCTAACTGTCCATTTCATGGGTCTTTATCTGTTAGAGGACAAATTCTTGAAGGTATTGTCACTAATAATAAAGCAGATAGGACAATTACTATAGAAAGAAGTTACTATAAATTTATTCAAAAATATGAAAGATATGAAAAAAGAAAATCTAAGATTAGTGTTCATAAACCTGATTGTTTTAATGTTAATATTGGAGATTCTGTGAAAGTTGCGGAATGCAGACCTTTAAGCAAAACAAAACATTTTGTTTTAGTGGAAGTATTAAAGGAGTTGAATAAATGAAGCCAATCAAATCAACTGTCTCAAAATCTCTGCCTATTGGAGCTAATCTTCAATGTGTTGATAATACTGGAGCTCGCGAGATCGAAATAATCGCAGTAAAAGGTTATAAAGGAGTTCGTAGACGTCTGGCTTCAGCAGGTGTTGGAGATTTAATTGTTGCTTCTGTTAAAAAAGGAACAGCAGATATGAGGCGTGAAATAGTTAATGCTGTTGTTGTAAGACAGAAAAAAGAGTATAGACGTGTTGATGGTTTAAGAGTAAAATTTGAAGACAATGCTGCTGTTATTATAACTCCAGAAGGAGTTCTTAAAGGGTCTGAAATAAGAGGTCCAGTAGCTAAAGAAGCTGCTGATAGATGGCCGAGTGTTGGTAGTGTTGCAAGTATTTTAGTTTAAGGTGATTCAATGTCAAAACAACCGAGAAAACAAAGAAAAGCTCTTTATAATGCACCATTACACATTCGAAGAAAAAAAATGGGCGTTAATTTAAGTAAAGAGTTACAGGAAGATTATAATAGAAGATCTTTCCCTATTAAATCTGGAGACAAAGTCCAAGTAGTTCGTGGAGACTTTAGAGATATTGAAGGGAAAATTGAAAGAGTAGATTATAAAAACTATAGAGTTTTCATTGATAGTGTTAACAAGGTTAAATCAGATGGTACTTCTGTTCTTTTACCAGTGCATCCTTCAAATCTCATGATCATTGATGCTGATATGAATGACGATTTCAGAAATAAAATTATAGATAGGAAAGGGTAATATGGCTAATATGGGATCAAGAAGACATTTAAAAAGATTTAAAGCACCAAAAAACTGGAATATTCATCCAAAAGAGAAGAAATGGACTGTTAAACCATCTCCTGGTTCTCATTCTATTGAAAATTCGTTATCTTTATTAATTGTTGTAAGAGATTTATTAAAGTTAGCAGATAATGCAAGAGAAGCTAAAAGAATTATTAATACTGGTAATATTTTAGTTGATGGGAGAATTATTAAAAATTATAAGTTTCCTGTTGGTTTTATGGATGTAATTCAAATTCCAAAAACTGAAGAAGTTTTTAGGGTTCTTCCTGATTTAAAAGGTAGGCTAACTCTTCATCCTATTACTGCTGAAAATGCTAATTTTAAGTTATGTAAAGTCTCTGATAAAACCATATTAAAAAGAGGTTTGACTCAACTTAATTTACATGATGGTAGAAATATAACTTCTGATGAAAGTGTTGGTGTTGGAGATGTTATTAAATTACAAATTCCTAATCAAAAAATCTTAGAAGTTTTCAACTTTCAAGAAGATGCGATTGTTTTAGTGACTGATGGTAAGCATACTGGAGAAATAGCTTTTATTAAAGAGATTATAATTAATAAATCTTCTAATAAAAATACTGCTTTGGTTGAAAATGAAATAAAAAAAGAATTTTTAACTTTAAAAGAGTATGCATTTGTTATAGGTAAGGATCATCCTGAAATTTTACTTCCTGGAGGTAATTAGATGAACCCTATGGAAAATGTTATTATATCTAAAACTACTTTAAATATTGGGGTAGGCGAATCTGGGGAAAGGTTATCAAGAGCAATTAACTTGTTAGAGTCTTTAACTGGACAAAAACCAGTTAGAACTTTTTCTAAAGTTACTAATCCAGAGTTTGGTATTAGAAAACGTCAACCAATAGCATGTAAAGTGACCCTTCGAGGGAAAAAAGCGAATGATGCTATTAAATTGGTTTTAGATGGCATTGGGAATAATATAAAAAGATCACAATTTGATGATCAAGGAAATCTTTCTTTTGGAATTGCTGAACACATTGATATGCCAGGAATTAAATATGATCCAGATATAGGAATTTTTGGAATTAATGTTAATATTTCTTTTGAAAAACCAGGATATAGGGTTAAACGTAGGAAAATACAAAAAAGTAAGATTCCTGCAAGGCATACGGTTAAAAAAGGTCAAACCATTAAATATATGGAAGATAACTTTAATGTTAATATTGAGTAATATTTAATAGTTAAATTATATTTATAATTGTTTAATAATATTATAATAACCAATAAATGATTATTAAATTGTATAAATGATTGTTAATTTCATAAATGATTATTAATTGAATAATTAAGAGGATATATTATAGTTAATTGATTGTAATGTATTCAAAAGGTGATATTTTGCCAAGAAAATATGGAAAAGCATCAAGAAAATGTAGTAGATGTGGGGATCACTCTGCAATGATAAGAAGATATAATCTTATGTTATGTCGGCAATGTTTTAGAGAACTTGCCCCAAAAATAGGATTTAAAAAATATAATTGAGGTGTATCTATGACGCTTATGGATCCACTCGCCAATGCTCTTACCAATATCAGGAACAATGAATTACAGGTAAATAGTTCATGTACTATTGCTCCTGCTTCTAAACTTATTGGTCAAGTTTTAACCACGATGAAAGATGAAAATTATATTGGTGAGTTTGAATATATAGATGATGGAAAGGCAGGAAAGTTCTTAGTTGAATTAGAAGGTAATATTAACCAATGTGGTGTTATTAAGCCTCGCCATTCTGTTAAGAAAGATGAATTTGAAAAATTTGAAAAAAGATTTTTACCAGCGAAAAATTTTGGTGTATTGATTGTTACCACTCCTAAAGGGATAATGACTCATTCAAAAGCGAAAAAGATAGGGATTGGTGGTAGATTGCTTGTTTACATGTATTAAGGTGATAAAATGGTATTAGCCGCAATTATTGAAGAACAAATTTCAATTCCTGATGGTATTGAAGTTAATATAGAAAATACCAACATAATTATCAAGGGACCTAAAGGAGAAGTATCAAGAAAGTTTATTTATCCTAATGTCTCCATTGAAAAAAATGAAGATAGCTTATTTTTATCGACTCGATTTCCTAAAAAAGCAGATAAATCTATGATAGGTACAACTAAAGCACATTTATTAAATATGATAATTGGTGTAACTGAGGGATTTACATACAATATGAAGATTGTTTTTGCTCATTTCCCTATGACTGTTAAGGTTGGAAATGATAAAGTTACTATTGAGAACTTCATCGGTGAAAGACACCCAAGAGTTGCTAAAATTGTCGGTTCTGCAAAAGTTGATGTTAAAGGAGATGAAGTGTTAGTTTTTGGCATCAACAAGGAGGATGTTGGTCAAACTATGGCTAATTTAGAACAAGCCACTAAAATTAAAGGAAAAGACCCTCGTGTTTTCCAAGATGGTATATATCTTGTAAGTAAAAATTAGGTGATGACACTATGAATAAAAAATTTAAAAGGCAAGAATATGCAAGATATAAAAAATTAGGTGTAAAATGGAGAAAACCAAGAGGGAAATCCAGTAAGATGAGAAGATACGAAGCTGGAAAGCCTGCAATGCCTTCTATTGGATATGGTTCTAATAGACTAACAAGAAATCTTCACCCATCTGGTTTTAAGGATGTGCTTGTTCATAATCTCAATGATTTAGAAAAATTGGATCCAATCACTGAAGCAGCAAGAGTTTCAGCTTCAGTTGGCAATAAAAAGAAATTTTCAATTGTCGAAAAAGCGAAAGAATTAGGTATTAAGGTATTGAATGGAAAGGCATTACCTAATAATCCTAAATCTGGAGTTTTAGAATCTTCTCAAGGATCTGATGTTGAGTATGAAGAAGACTAATAATTATATGATTTGAATTATTATTGAAATTATATAGAGTTTATAAGCTTTATAGAATTTATAATATTATATAGAATTTATAAAAAATCTTACAAGGTTTATAAAAAAATTTTAATATTTTAGTTTAAGAATTTTAAAATCTATTCAAAGATGAACTATTAAAAGTATGAACTATTGAATTTTGTATATGCTTGACTATATGGTAAGAACATGAAATATTTGTTGAATAGTTAAGTTTTATTTTTTTTATAGTTTATTTTATTTATCTATGGAATTGGTTTGTAATTGAATATATTAAATAATCACACATTATATGGAATATTAATTTATTTTAATAGTCTATGTTTATTTTATAGTCAAATGAGATTATCATGATTATATATGTGTATTGTATAGGTGTGAATGATTGTTAATATATGGGTAATAATTTATATTTAATTGGAGTGATTTTTGTGAATCTCACAACTCAAAAAAGGTTAGCTGCAAGTATACTTAAGGTTGGGATTAATAGAGTCTGGATTAATCCAGAAAAAATCGAATTGGTATCTGGTGCTATGACTCGAGAAGATGTTAAGAAATTAATACTTTCAGATGTTATAAAAGCTAAACCTAAAAAGGGAATTAGTAGTTACAGATCTAAAAAATTGGCTGTTCAGAAGCAAAAGGGTCGAAGAAAAGGGAGAGGTAGTATTAAAGGGGCAAAAAATGCTCGTAATCCCAAAAAGAAAGCGTGGATGACAACTATCAGATCTTTAAGAAGAGATCTTAAATCTATGCGAGAATCTGAAGAAATTGATTCTACCACTTATCGTAAATTGTATAAAATGGCTAAAGGTGGTGCCTTTAGAAGTAAGTCTTACATGAAGACTTATGCTAAAGATCATGATTTGACTAAATAGGAGGAATTTATTTGGCACATGGATCAAGGTATAAAGTACCATTTAGAAGAAGAAGAGAAGGGAAAACTGATTATGGTACAAGAATAAAATTAATAGATTTAGGTAAGCACAGGTTAGTAGTTAGAATTTCCAATGTTAATGTGATTGTACAGATAATAACTGTTGGAGAAAATGGGGATAAAACTATCGTATCCGCACATTCTAAAGAGTTACAACGGTCAGGATGGCTTGGAGGAGCTAAAAATACAAGTGCTGCTTATTTAACTGCATATATTTGTGGTAAAAAAGCACTAAAAATGAATGTTAATGAAGCTGTATTGGATATAGGTTTAAAAAGAGCAGTTAAAAGTTCAAGAGTTTTTGCAGCACTTAAAGGAGCTGTTGATGCAGGATTGAATGTTCCTCACGGTGAACTTATTTTGCCCGATGAAGATAGAATCTCTGGAAAGCACATTTCTGATTATGCTGAAAGTTTAAGTGGTGATGATTTAAAAAAGAAGTTCTCAAAATACTTAGAAAGAGGATTAAAACCTGTTGATTTGCCTAAACATTTTGATGAAATTAAAAATAAAATCGATGAAGATTTTTAGTTATGAGGTTATATTATGAGTTTTAATATGGAAGATTGGGAACCTAAAACAAAACTTGGAAACATGGTTAAGGAAGGAACCATAACAGATATTGATGAAATTTTTGAAAAAGGTTTACCAATAATGGAGTTAGGAATTATTGATGCATTACTTCCAGATTTAGAAGAAGAAGTTATGGATGTTAATCTTGTTCAAAGAATGCATAAATCTGGAAGAAAAGTTAATTTTAGGGTAATTGTTGCAGTTGGTAATAAAGATGGATATGTTGGGTTAGGTCAAGGCAAAGCTAAAGAAGTGGGTCCAGCTATTCGTAAGGCTGTTGATAATGCAAAATATAATATTATTAAAGTCAAAAGAGGTTGTGGTGATTGGGGTTGTGTATGTGGTAAACATCATACAGTTCCTTTTAAAGTTAATGGTAAGACTGGTAGTGTGAAAGTTACTTTAATTCCTGCTCCAGCTGGTGTAGGCCTTGCTATAGGTAATGTTGGTAAAACCATTATGAAGCTTGCTGGATTCCATGATTTATGGTCTCAAACAAGTGGTCAAACTCAAACAACTGTAAATTTTGCTAATGCTACCTTTGAAGCATTGAAAAATTTAAGCAAATTTAAATCAACTGAAAAAACAGTTAGGGATGCGGCTGCATTTTCATAGAGGAGATGATTTAAAATGTTTTTTGTTGTTAGAGTTAGAGGAACTACTGGTGTAAAGAAAGATATTGCTAATACTTTAAATATGTTACATCTTAATAGAATAAATCATGGAATATTGGTTCAAGATAATCCAAGTTATAAAGGAATGCTTCAAAAAGCAAAAGATTATATTACTTGGGGCGAAATTGACTCTAAAATGTTAGTTGATGTAATATCTAAAAGAGGTAAATTAGCTGGCAATGTGTCCATTAGTGAAGAATATCTTAAAGAAAATACCAATTATTCATCTATTGAAGAATTAGTGAATGCTTTGTTAAATGCCGAAATTAAAGTTGAAGATATTGATATGAAGCCAGTTTTTAGATTACATCCTCCAAGAAAGGGGTACGAAGGAATTAGACAATCTTTTAATGAAGGAGGCTCTTTAGGATTTAGAGGAGATTCTATCAATATTCTTTTAAAGAAGATGATTTGATGAAATGGTTTGATGAAATGGTTTGATGGTGAGAAAATGATTAGAACTAAGCGTAAAATTAATAAATTAAGAGGTTCACGATCTAATGGTGGTGGGTGTACTAAAAAAAGAAGAGGAGCTGGTCATAAAGGTGGTAAAGGTAAAGCTGGTGGTAAAAAACATCATTGGTCTTGGATTGTTAAATTTGATCCTAAGCATTATGGTAAATATGGATTTAAAAGAAATAAAACCAGAGTTAATAATGTTAATCCTGTTAATTTAGATTTCTTAGATGAAAAATCTGAAAAGTTTTTAGTCAATGGCAAGGCTTCTAAAGAAGGAGATTCTATTGTTATTGATGTTACAGATTTAGGTTATAATAAGGTTTTAGGTAGTGGTAAATTGTTGAAGCCTTTGATTATTAAGTCTCCTTCTTTTTCAAAATCTGCTGAGGAAAAAATTGTTGAAGCTGGTGGAGAAGCTATAGTAATTTAATTAATGATTAATTATAGGTGTGTAATTATTGATTAAGTGATTGATTTGAAAGGGTTATAAAGTGTTATAAAGACTTGTTAATGTTTATCGTTTAATTATAATTATTTAACGATAATCATATTTTAATTTATAATTATATTCATCGTTTGTATTGTTTATAATCATCACTTGGTCGTGAATTAGGGGAATAAAAAATGTTTTTGGAGAAGTTTAAACCTTTGTTTTCTTTAATACCTCAAGTTAAGGTACCTATACATAGGCAAGGGTTTAAAGATAAACTTAAATGGACAGCGATTGTTCTGGTACTATATTTCTTTTTATGCCAAATAAAGTTATATGGATTAAGTCCGCAGGCTATTGACAACTTTGCAAGTTTAAGATCAGTTATGGCAGGTAGTTTTCAATCTATAATGTCGTTGGGTATTGGACCTATTGTTACTTCATCTATTGTTCTGCAAGTTCTTGTTGGAACTAAAATGTTAAATTTAGATCTTTCAAAACATGAAGATAAATCTTTGTTTCAAAGTACACAGAAAATTTTAACATTAATTATTACAGTTTTTGAAGCCACTGTTTTAGTTATAACTGGAAATTTACCTCCTATAAATGGAAGTTACCAGTGGGTAATGATACTTCAACTTGTGATAGGTTCTATTTTAATTTTATACTTGGATGAAGTTGTTTCAAAATGGGGTTTTGGAAGTGGTGTAGGTTTATTCATTGCAGCTGGTGTTTCTCAAGAAATAGTTACAAATTCTTTGAACATTTTGCCTGCTACAGCCTCTTCAGGACAGATGCCAGGAATGATTCCAGGATTTATCCAATCCATTATTTCAGGGTCTCCAGATCCATCCTTGCTTTTACCTTTGGTTGCAACTATTCTTGTATTTTTAGTTGCAGTATATGGTGAAAGTATGAGAATAGAGATCCCTATTTCTCATGGTAGTGTGAGAAATCATGGTAGAGTTCGTGGTAATGTAAGTAAGTATCCTCTTAAATTCATATATGCAAGTAATATGCCAGTTATATTGACCAGTGCATTATTGGTGAATGTGTCTCTTCTTGCAAATGTCTTTCAAAAAATTGGGTTTCCTATTTTGGGACATGTTAGTAAAGGACAAGCTATTGATGGTTTCGCTTATTATTTGCTAACTCCAAGAATTGATGTTTTGTTTACTAATCCATTGAGGGTATTGGTTTATGGTTTATTTTTCATGACTTGCTGTATAATTTTCTCTATTTTATGGGTAGAAATTGGTGGGTTAGGTGCTAATAAAATAGCTGAGCAGCTTCATAGTTCAGGTATTCAGATACCTGGTTTTAGGAGCAGTAAAACTCAGCTTAGAAAACTTTTAAATAGGTATGTCCCTGCTTTAACTGTTTTAGGTGGAGCATTTGTAGGTTTACTTGCTTTTGGTGCAGATTTAACATCTGCTACTGGTGGAGGTACTGGTGTTTTACTTACAGTAGGTATAGTCTATAAACTTTATGAAGAAATTGCTCAAGATCAACTTATGGACATGCATCCAATGTTGAAGAGGTTCTTAGAATAAATTTATTCATAATATCATATATTTTATTTAAACTTAAATTTTGTTAAACTTATATTTTATTTTAAATTGATAGCTCAATGATAAATAGAAATTTTGTGGGAGGACTAATATGAAGTTAGTAGTTTTAACTGGAATTCCAGGGTCTGGAAGCACGACTGTTCTTAATAAAACTTTAGAAGAGGTTAATTATCTTCATATAAATTATGGGGATATGATGGTAGAAATAGCTAAAGAAAAAAATATGGTTGATCATAGAGATGAACTTAGAAAGTTGTCTCCAGATGTTCAAAAGGAGCTTCAACTTCTTGCAGCAAAGAAAATTAAAGAAAAATCAGAAAGTGAGAATGTTATTGTAGATACTCATTGTACTATAAACACTCCTGCGGGTTTTCTTCCAGGACTTCCTGAATGGATTTTAAGAGAATTAAAACCAAATATCTTTATAATTGTTGAAGCCAATCCTGATGAAATTTTAATTAGAAGATTATCTGATGAAACAAGAGATCGTGATAAAGAAATGACGAAAATTATTGCAATGCATCAAGAAATCAATAGAGCAACTGCAATGACTTATGCCACATTAACTGGTGCAACGGTTAAAATATTAGAGAATCATGATAATGAACTCGATATAATCGTTTCTAAGATGGTGGAAACATTAAATTTCTGAATTCCACATTCTTAAACTTAAATTATAAGGTGATCTAATGTTTGATATTTTAGGATCGATTTTCAGTTCTTTTGATCAAATTTTTAATCCGATAATTGCTTTAGATCCTAATCCAAAGAACCCTTTGTTGGTCATATTCCTCATAGCATTTTTGTTATCTATTCTCACAAATCTTGCTCAAAAATATTTGTTGGATCATGAAAAAATGGATGATATGAGAGAAAAATCTGCTGAGTTTCAGAAAAAAATGAATGCCGTTCGTAAATCTGGTGATGCTAAGGCAATGAATAAATTACAAGCAGAACAACAAGAGTTTATGAAAGATCAAAGTGAAATAATGATGATGCAGTTTAAACCTATGCTTGTTACTATTGTTCCATTTTTACTGATTTGGGGGTGGATGAGAGCTTCTCCACTTGCTCATATTTATGTTTCATTTCCAATGTTTCCATATTGGGCTGTTTTAACTCCTCTTTGGCATTCAATAGGTATATATGGTGGAGCTCCTGATCCAAATGTAGTATTTAGTTTTATTGGTTATCATTTACCTAATGCTGTAGGATTGCTTGGTTGGTATATACTATGTAATTTTGCACTATCTCAAGTTGTTAGAAAGTTAGTTGGTTTAAAATCAATGTTTTAGAAAGTGTATCAATTATGAATCGTTGCTTCATAAATCATTGCAGTTATATCAATATTTGATTGTTCAACATTTAGTTTTATTAATAAATTAAAATTAGTTTATAATTTAATAATTATTAATAATAATCATTTATAGTAATTAAAATAAATTTATTAATATGAAAAATAATCATGATAAAAAATAATTTATATATGATTAAAAAGAAATTGAAGAGATAAAATTAAATAATTTACTAAAAAATATTAAAAAAATAATTAATTAAAAAATAATTAATGTTTATAAAAGAGGTGACATAATGCCACAACCAAGGTATAGATCAAGATCATATAAAAGAACTTTTAAAAGGACTCCTGGTGGGGTCACTGTTTTAAGATATAAAAAGAAGAAACCAAGTAAGCATGTTTGTGCTGAATGTGGTAAAATTTTGCATGGTGTTCCAAGGGGGAGACCATATCAAATAAATAAATTAGCAAAGTCTAAAAAGAGACCTAATAGACCATTTGGTGGCTATTTATGTTCAGAATGCACCAGAAGGGTCTTCAAATCTGAGGCAAGAACATAATGATTATTACTATCGGTGGATTAGCAGGAACTGGAACTACTACAGCTGCAGAACTATTATCTAAAAAACTTGATATTCCATTTATTTCTGCAGGAGATATTTTTAGACAAATGGCTAAAGAATCTGAAATGTCTATTTTAGAATTTGGTGAATTTGCTGAGAATAATATTGATGTAGATATTGAAATAGATAATAGACAGAAGAAATTAGCTGAAAACTCTGAAAATCTTATTATAGAAGGTAGACTTTCAGCTTATTTTATTGAAGCAGATTTAAAAATTTGGATGATTACTCCATTTGATGTTAGAGTTCAGAGGATCTGTGGGAGAGAATCAAAATCTTTTGATTTAGCCTCTAAAGAAGTTAAAATCCGTGAAGATAGTGAAGCTAAAAGATATTTGGATATACATAAAATTGATATTAATAATTTAAATATTTATGATTTAATATTGAATACTAACAGTTTTAATCCTGATAGTATAACTGAAATTATAATTTCAACATTAAAGGTGATATAAATGGCATCAATTGAAATAGGAAGAGTTTGTGTTAAGACTGCTGGAAGAGAAGCAGGAAAAAAATGTGTAATATTGGATGTAGTTGATAAAAGTTTTGTAGAAGTTGTAGGAACTTCTGTTAAAAATAGAAGATGTAACATAAATCATTTAGAACCTACCCATAAAACTTTAGAAGTTTCTGATGATTTAGAAATTGTTAAAAGATCTTTAGAAACTTTATAAATAATAGTTTTTAAATATCTACTTTTCTATTATTTTATAATCTGTTTTAACTTCTTTGAAATTTTTCAGAGAGCTCAAATTTTTTTTTGATTTTCTATTATTCAAACATTTAACTTATAAAAAGATTATTTTATTCTATTTCTATTTTCAATTTTAAAGACTTTATTCTTTGACTTTTAATAATTTAATAAATTTTAATCTAAATTAAAAATTTAAGATTTTAGTAATTAACTTATAATTATTCTTTTTTTAATATAAACAATTTCAATTTTTTTTATTTATACCATTTAAGAGATTTTTATTTGTATTTAAAGATGTAAGATATAGTATTTTATGTGATATTGCTTATCAAGTAATATAATCCTATATTTTAAACTTAAACTTGGTATAAAACTTAAAAATAGTAAAATTATATATATTAAGTAAAACATATATTCACCTTATGGTAAGTAATATAACAGAAACATTTATACTATTAAATTATTTAATAGCTATTACCCTATCCATAGTAGTGGCTCTCTTATTAAAGTTGCCCTTTGTTCCAGAAAAGCCAATACGATTTTCTTGGACCAAATCTGCCTTATTTCCAACTCCAATTTTTGCCATTGGAATTTTAGCTATTTTTTATTCAGTGAATTTCTACTGGTTTTATGATGGTATTATTTTAGCTGTTATTATAGCTATTCTATCTGGATTATTTGTGAAATATCTTTTTGACTATGTATTTCCTAAACCTAATACTGGTGAGTATAATGAATGAAATTATTGGCGTAATTCTTGCATCCATAATTTCTTGGATAAATTTTGTAGTAATTGATACATATTTTGGATTGCCAGAGGCACCTGGTGTTAAAGGAGCCAATATTGTAGGAGATTCTATAAAAAATAGGGGAGGAAATTTATCTGGAGGTTTTTTTCAAGGGAATATTTTGTGTTCTCCTGATGCTTCAGCAGGAACATTACTTGCTTCAATGGGAGTTATGGTTTTAGGTTTTCAAGGCGGTTTAATAGCTGCTTTTATGGTATATATTGGTAATAGATTGTGTGCTGATCCAGGATATGCTGGAACAATAGGTGCATTAACAACAACAGTCATTATATTTTCATGTTCATTTCTTGGTTTCACACATATAATGTTTGTAATTGGCATGGTAATAGCTATTACCACTATTCAAGGTTTAAATCATTCATATTCATCTAAACTTTTAGGTTTAATAGCTAAAAAATTAAATAGAGAAACTAAATTAGAATAAATGCGGTGATTTTTTTGATGGAGAAAATAATTGGCATGATAATTGTTCTAATGGCTTTAAGAGCTTTTATAACTAAAAATCGAGTTGAAAAAATTCTTTATATGAATGTTATAGATTTTGGTCTCTCAGCACTAATAGCTATTTATATTGATACTCCATTTGGATTTATTGTAGGGTCTACCTTTTTCATAACATCCACAATTTCATCTAATGCCATCGCATACACTTTTAAACTTTTAGAAGTGGAAAATCAGAAATTTTCTTAAATTTGAATAATGAGAATGAACCGTTAATTTTCAGGTAATAAAATGAATATATTAGATTTTATAACTCTAACAAATATTTCAATAAGTTTAATGGTAATTGGAGCATTAGGGATAATGTTTTTAATCAAACCATTAGATAAAATAATAATGTTGTCTTTATTGGAAGCTGGTTTGTTTGGAGCTGTTGTTTCATTTAAATATCTTGATGTGGCTTTTATTATGGCTCTTTTGAGTCCAATTTCCATAATTGTCTTTTTACTTTCTCTTATTAAAATCAATGAGATAAGAACTAAAAAGGAAAAGGGTAATAATGTTTGAATTAACTATTTGGTTTTATGTGGGTTGCATTCTAACTATAGTTGGAAGTTTAGCAACTGTGTGGGGTCCTGGAGTTAGTGATCCTATTGTTAGAACTTTAAATACCGAAGTTCCAAGTATTGGAATATCATTAATTCTTTTAACCTATAATCACATGCTTGCTCTTTTGACTTTTGTCGCAACAAGTGTGTTTATTTCATTGATTTTACTTAGAGCTATCACTCGTTTAAAAGAGATTGGATCTGATTATAATGGAGGTTAGAGATTGGATCTGAATTATAACGGAGGTTAAATTATGGATTTAGGTGAACTTTGGAATAAATTATCAAATCCTGATAGGATCCCAAGAATTTTTTCATTAGTCTTAGCATTGTTTTTATTGGTTGGACTGATTGTACCTTTTGCTTTGAATAATGATCAAATTTATCCACGGCCAGCTCCTCAAGAACAAATGCTTGCTGGTGATAGGGTTGCACCTTATGATAGGGGAGGAGATATATTAGAGACACCAGGAATTACAGTTGCTCAATATCCACAGTATAGTAAAAAGATTGGTATGATAAATTCATATATGTCCCCAATAGCTTACAATATTAAAGAAAGTTCGCCATACTTTGGGACATCAATCTATTCTTCTCCTGGTGGTTTAATAGATGAAATATTGTATTATACCAGAGGGTTTGATACAATATTAGAATCAAGCATTTTAATGATGTCTTTTGTTATCGCTTCTTGGTTAGCTCTGAATTTTACTATGCGAGACAAAGATAAAAATGAAGATGAAGAATCTGAAGATAATGATTAGATTTATTAGGAGAAAAATTAAATGTTAGTACCTGAGTTTGTTCCAGAGATATTCTGCTCATTGTATTTGCCTGCAATTTACACAGGTTTCATTGTAGGATTTATTGGACTTATAGGAATAGCCATTAATAAAAATGATATTCATGTCTTAATACTTACAGATATTGTTGGTTTAGCAATGTTAATAATTGTTGGTGCAGTTGGAACAGATTTAGCTGAAGCATTAATATTACCTGGTTTGGTTGTTGAGCTTGCAGAGATAATGGCAATATCTGAGATTTTAATCTCACGAGAAATGAGGAAAAAAGGAAAAAATACTTCACTACTTCCAATGCCATTGGTTTTTGACATGGAAATTATGACAACCGCCCCTAACTTCTTATCATTAATTTTAATTGGATATGGAATATTTTTAACTGGTTTTACTGGTGGAGCAGTAGCTGGTGGAGGTATATTGTTATACATACTGTCAAGAAAAGCAAGAGGGTTACCAATTCTTGTTATCAACGGTCTTGGAGCTATTTCAGGAATTGCATGGTGTTTGTGGATAGTTGGTTTCTTACTATTC
This sequence comes from Candidatus Methanovirga procula, assembly GCA_031280375.1. Taxonomy (GTDB): domain Archaea; phylum Methanobacteriota; class Methanobacteria; order Methanobacteriales; family Methanobacteriaceae; genus Methanovirga; species Methanovirga procula. Next base: position 24,761 of record JAITGU010000065.1, read on the forward strand.
TTTGTAAATCCAGATTTTTGGCTCTTAAGTTTATTTTTATCTGCATGTGGATTACTTCTTAAAGTCGCTTCTAAAATGGGATTAATAGGAACATTAATGAGAGAAGAATTTAAAAGAGAATAAAAAGGAAATGATTAAATGGATATTGGAAGTTTAGGTGGAAATTTACTTGGTATTATACCCTTAGGAGACATTGTTCTATATCTAACTCCTCTACATATATTCATGTTTATAGTGATACTATTGTTCACCTTCTTAATAGCTATTAGTAGAACTGAAACCCAAGTTGAAGCAAGTTTTGGAAGTTTGAAAGATAACAAAATAGCTGTTGGATTATCTGAATTTAAAGCCAGAAGATTTTTAGCTATTGTTTGTGGAATAGCAACAGCAGGAGCTATGATTACAGGTGATTTATTTAACTTTATACTATTCGTTGCCTTAACTGGAATAGTTAATATTGGTATAGTTTCAGCTGTTAAACAAATAGATGTTTTAAATGCAGCATTTCAGTATGGTTTAATAGCTATGATATCATCATTACCTTTATTCGGTGGAGGTGCGATAATTTTAGCAGCAACAGGAACTTTAAGTTTTTTTGAGCTGGCTAAGATCGTACCAAGTCCAATGACTCTATTTGGATCAATATTACTATTAATTGGTGTGGCTGGAGAAACAGGTGTAGCTCCATTTTTTGCTACTAAAGCAGAAATGTTTAGAACTCCAGGTTCACCATTCATATTAATAATCCATTTAAGTTCATTATTTATAATAATCAGAGCAATAGAGATCCTTTTAACTATTCTCACATAATTTAATGTTGTATTTATTCAAATTCTATTCATATTTTTATATTTTTAAGTGTTTTCAACTTTTAGTTTTAGTATAATTTTGTAAATTTATTGTAGTGTTTTGCAAAATTAATTATTTTGAACTTAAATTACCAAAAATTACCAAAAATTGCTTTGCAATTTTTGTAATTATGAAAATCCAAAGGATTTTCAGTAATCTCCGATTTTCAGTAATAAAAATGGAATTTCTATTAATTTTTTTAACTTGATTAAAAATTGTTAAATTTCATTTTAAATTATTAAAATTACATTATTTTTTGTAAATAATACTTATTAAAATTAATTTAATAAAATAGACTTATTGATAATGTTTAATTTATATTTTAAGATTAATTATTAAATTTTTTTTATATTATTAAATTCCAAAAGTTTATTTAAAAATAGTTGAATATCCAAAAATAGATATACAATTCACTATAAATTTACAAATCAAATATATTTTAGAGGTATGTATAAATAAAATAAGATAATGTAAATATATTGAAGTATTTTTTATGAGAAATGTATTAATAGTTTAATAAAGCTAATGGTGTGGAGATATTATAATCTATCACTTACTATATGAATATAAAAAGCATTAAGGTGTAATATTGAACGGTTTCAATCAGAAGTTAAAAGATATTTTAAGAACAAACAAGGAATATGTTGATGAAGATAATAATTTATTAAAAGAAAAAATCGTCGATGATTCATTAAAACAAGCAAAAAAACTTATCAAGTTATTAATTAAAGATGATGAATTTTTAAATGTTTTTTTTGAAGATGTTGAAGGATATAAAGTTTTTAATTATAATAAATTCAATGATTATATAGATAAGAAAAACTTTTTAAGTAATTCATATACTCAATTTAAGAATAGGGTTGGTTTAAACATAAATAACAGATATTTAGATGAAGTTGATAATGTTTCTCTTGTATGGCCTTTTAAAGATTGTATTTTGGAAGGAGGAATGAATAAAGAAGATATGAAAAGAAATGAGATATTTTTCAATGAAACATTGGCACGAGATGAAATTGATAGGCTATTTGATGAAAAAGTTTTAAACAACTTCAAAAAAATAAGTTCAAAAGGAGAGGAAAGTTTAGAGAAATTTAGAAAAGATAATGGAAATATTATCAAAGATAATTTGATAATAAACGGAAACAATTTATTAGCTTTAAGTTCTATTAAAAATCAATTTAAAAGGAAAATAAAATTAATTTATATAGATCCTCCATTTAATACAGACAACGATTCATTTAGATATAATGATTCTTTTAATCATTCAACATGGTTAACTTTCATGAAAAATAGATTAAATATTTCTAAAGAGTTATTAAGAGAAGATGGTCTAATATTTGTTCATATTGACAATAATGAAGAAGCATATTTAAAAGTTTTAATGGATGAAATTTTTGGTAGAGATAATTTCATTAATATAATCTCTGTAAAGTCATCATCACCAAGTGGAGTTAAAACAAGTCATAGGGATAGAACGATTTTAAAATCACAGGACTTTATTCTGGTTTATGCGATAAATAAAGAGAATATAATTTTAAAGCCACAGTATATGAAAAAAGAAAAATGGGATACTCATTATTGTTTTTTCATTGAAAAAACTATTCATGGGTTTGAATTAATCAAGCTAAAAGATAAATTGATAGATGAAAATTTACTAAATATTGATGAAAGCTTAAATAATTTTGATATAAACAATAAAAAACATAGAAAATTTTATATTGATAATGGAAATTGTATTGTAAGGAAAAGCACACATGATAATAAAGAAATAAAGAAAAAATGTGAAAAAGAATATAAAGATCAAATATATGATCAAGATGGAAATTTTTATTTAAATAAAGATATGTTACAACCAGTTTCAAAATCTTTTCAAATAGTGTTGGATGGGCTTGAAATTAGAAAAGATTTATCTAATCTTTTATGCGATATGTGGACAGATATTGACTTTCAAAATACACAAAATCAAGGTAATGTAAGTTTTCCTAAAGGTAAAAAACCAGAACAATTATTATATAGAATTATTGACATGGCAACAAATGAAAATGATATAATCTTGGATTTTTATTCAGGTTCTGGAACAGCAGCAGCAGTAGCTCATAAAATGAAGAGACAATATATAACTATTGAGCAAATGGATTATGGAGAAAATAGTGCCATGATAAGGTTAAAAAAAGTTATTGGGGATGAAAAAAATGGAAAAATCGTTAATTATGATAATAAAGGAATGTCAGAATCATTGAATTGGAAAGGTGGAGGAAGTTTTATTTATTTTGAGCTAATGAAATACAATGAAGATGTCATTTCTAAAATTCAAAGTGCGAAAAGTAATGAAGATTTGCTTAATTTATGGGAGGAAATGTGTGAAAATTATTTTTTAAACTATGATGTGGAGATAAATAAATTTAATGAAAATACAGACGATTTTAGAAAGCTGAAATTAAAAGAACAAAAAAATTTACTGTGTGAAATGTTAAATAAAAATCAACTATATGTAAATCTTTCAGAAATTGACGATGCTGAATTCAATATAAGTGATGAAGTAAAAAATTTAAATAAAAGCTTTTACGATGATTATAATGTTGAATAATAAATTTCTATATGAAAAATTAGATTCAGAAATAGGTAAAAGAACCATTGAAAGGTTAGATATTGATGATGAAGTATTGTCCAATCTAAATCCTAAGTTTATCTTAAGAGATTATCAAAAATCTGCTTTTAGATACTTTAAAACTTATTTTGAAGATAATGAAATTGATTTTAAAGAATGTCCTATATCTGTTCTTTTCAACATGGCTACGGGTTCTGGAAAAACATTAATAATGGCAGGATTGATATTATATCTTTATAAAAAAGGATACAACAATTTTTTATTTTTTGTTAATTCAAACAATATAATCGAAAAAACTAAAGACAATTTTCTAAATTCTCTCTCTAATAAATACCTTTTCAATGAAAAAATATCTTTTATGGATAGGAATGTTAACATTAATGAAGTTAATAACTTTGAAGGAATCAATAAAGAAGATATTAATATATGTTTTACAACAATCCAGAAATTACATTCAGATTTAAACAATGAAAAAGAAAATAGTATAACCTTTGAAGATTTCTCAAATAATAAAATTGTTTTGATATCAGATGAGGCACATCATGGACAAAGTAAAACTAAGCAGAAAACTATTTCAAATAAACCAAATTGGGAAAATACTGTTGAAAAAATATTGAAGGTAAATAAAGAACATGTATTATTAGAATTTACAGCTACTATGGGATTAGAATCAAACGAAGAAATTTATAAAAAATATCTGAAACGATTGTTGTATAAATATGATTTAAAAAGTTATGTTGATGATAGGTACTCTAAAAATATTGAGATTTTTAAAGTCGATGGCACCGTTGAGTATAGGATGCTATTGGCTGTTTTAATAAATCAATATAGACAGGATCTTGCAATTAAACATGGTATTAAAAATTTTAAACCAGTTATACTATTCAAAGCAGTTAAAGAAATTAAGGAGTCTCATGAAAATCATGAGATATTTAGAAATTTAATTGATAACCTTAAAAAATATGATGTTGAGGAGATCAAAGAGAAAATAGATGACCAGTTAATTAAGAAAATTTTTCTTTTTTATGAATATGAAGACTTATCAATTGATAACTTAATAAGAAAAATTCAGATTAATTTTTCAGAGGAAAGATGCATAAATGTCAATGAAGGAAATTTAGATCTTAAAAAAATTCAAAACAACAAATCTGAAAAGAAAGAACTGATCAGGCAGCAGAGTATACTCAACAATTTAGAAAGTAAAAATAATAGTATTAGAGTTATTTTCGCCGTTAAAAAGTTAAATGAAGGTTGGGATGTTTTAAATCTTTTTGATATTGTAAAAATATCTCCTGATGCACCATTGGCTAAAAACAAAATACATCCATCCACAGTTTCAGAAGCACAGTTAATCGGTAGAGGTGCAAGATATTATCCTTTTAAAATTAATGATTCCGATGAAAAATACAAAAGAAAATTTGATAAAGATTTAAATAATGATTTAAGGATATTAGAAGAGTTGTACTTCCATAGTTATGATGAATCAAAATATATTAATGATTTAAAAAAGGCATTGGTTGAAGAAGGATTAATCAACGAAGAAATAGGGCAGCAAAAACTTGTATTAAAAAATGATTTTAAAGAAACTGAATTGTATAACGAAGGAAATATTTTTATCAATACCAAAAAGGAAAAGAAGAACTATGGTCTAAAATCATTTGAATCAGTGAAGTATTTTAGTGAACCATCTACATATAATATACTTTCTGGTAAGGCAGAGAGTATAAATGCATTGGATGAAAAAAAAGAAATTTCAAAAACAAGATCCACCATTATTAAAGGATTAAGTGATATGGAGAAACATATTATAAAAAATGCAATCTCTAAGATTGATTTTTATAGATTCAATAACATTAAGAAGTATTTTCCAGATATTAATTCAATAAACGAAATTATCGATAACGATAAATTTTTAAATAAAATGAATATTAAATTAAAGGGTGATGAAAACGATTTAATTAATTTAACCAATAAAAATAAGTTAGATGCTATCTATAATCTGTTAAATCTATTAAAAGATGAAATCATAAATTCAGTATATGATTACTCTGGAACGAAATTCTTTGAAAAGCCAATCCATGAAATATTCCATGATAAGGAGTTAAATATAGATAAAACAGCTGAAAGGTATAATGGAATGGAAGAGTACTTAAGAGATAAGGATTGGTATGTATTTAATGCTAATTATGGAACTGATGAGGAAAAAGCTTGTGTGGAATTCATTGAATCAATAATGAAAGATTTAAATAAGAGGTTCAGTGAGATCTATCTTATCGGAAATGAAGAATTTTTTAAAATTTATAATTGTAAAGATGGTAGAGCATTTGCCCCAGATTTTGTTTTATTCATGAAAGATGGAAATGGAGAATCCATTAACTATCAATTATTTATAGAACCCAAAGGAAATCATCTTAAAGCTTATGATTCATGGAAAGAAGAATTTTTAGAGTCACTTTGTTTCAATAAAAAACTTTTCAAGTATGATGGGAGAGAAAATGAATATAAAATTATGGGGATGCCTTTTTTTAACAAAATGAATGAAAATAAGTTTAAAAATGATTTATTTGAAAAATTAGAAATTAAGTAATTGTTTATTATTTCATGCCCTTAGGATCAGCATGTTTTAATTATTGTTTTTAATAAATAATTGTAGTGTAAGATAAAATTTTTTGCATTTTTTGGTTAAAAATGTTCAATTTTGTGATATTATACCAAAGATTTTGGACACAGTCCATTTGATAGTAGAGTGTTAATATGGGAGAATTAGATATTAATCCATTGATTAAAGCATGTGAATCTTTATCTAAAGCACTTGAATTTGCTAAAATATTAGAATCAGAATTTTCTACAGTATTAAGAATGTTACATTCACTAAAGTACATAATGATTATTATTGTAGTTTAAATTATGATGATGGTAGAGGAAAACCAGAACCTGTAGTTCCAAATAGTATTATTGGTTTGGATTTGAGTCCTAAGAACCTCTACACAGATAATAATAAAAATGTGGGTTATAATCTTGGTGATGCGGGTGATAAGCTTGTGGAGAGAGTAATCCGATTAAATAAAGTTTTAAGTAAAAAAATAGGTTCTAAAAAGTTTCAGAAGAAAAGTAGTAATTATCTCAAACTCAATATGAAATTGACTAAATTATATGATAAAGTCAAGAATAAAAGGAAAGATAACTTGCATAAGCAGAGCACGGACATCATAGGGCAGTACGATATTGTTTGTGTAAGATCTAAACCTAAAAGAATTGGTTGTTAATGACAAGAATAAAAAATATAATTTTAAATCTTTGCGGAAAAGCATCTTAAATAGTAGTGCTGGAGAATTCTTCCGAATGTTAGAGTATAAAGCTCGAAGGCTGGGAAACATTTTGTCAAAGTTGATAAAAGATTTCCTAGTACTCAAATGTGTCATAAGTGTGGTTCGTAGGAATAAAAAAACTAAGGATTTGAGTGTTAGATCATATGTTTGTCCTGATTGTGGCACGGAGCATGATCGTGATGTTAATGCTGCGAGGAACATTGTTTTTCGTGGTTTGCGATTGTTTAAATCGCCTGTGGGACATGGATTAAAAGCTTTGAGATTGGATGCACAAGTTATGTCTTCTAATGATAAGATCTATGGACTCCCAAGTCCATAGTAGTTCAAGATTCTAATTTGCCTTATAATGTAGATGTTGTGGATTACAATAGAGCTTCAGAAAATTTTTAAAAAAATTATTGATAGTAATAGTGTCAAGACAAAATAATTTAGTAAAATTTTAAAAATGAGTTTTCAGGAAATCAAAGGATTATCCAGTTGAAATTTCACTAAATACGATTCTAATGAAAAATTATCAATAATAAAATCAATACTAAAATGGAAAGAATAAATTTGTCATGACAATAGTAAGAAAATTTTTGGATAGAACAAATTCAAAAATATAATTTCATGATACTATTTTTATAAATTAAATTATTAATATAGTCATTTTGTAAAATTATAAAACTTGGATATTTAATAATATTTAATATAGATTATTTAAATTTAATTTAAAGATGTTTTTATAAGATATAATTAAATTAATTGATAAACAGGACTATAAAACGATTTTAACTAAAAAATCAATTTTCTAACTTAAAAATTAAAATTTTTAATAGAAAGTTATTAAAATTAAAAATTCCTCTTAAATTATAATAAAATTTAATAAACTATGGAGAGCTTCTATAAACTAAATATTTTTAAAATTTTAGGTTTTCAAATTTTCTAATTTGGACTTTAAATTTAAATTAAAGAAAAAATAAAAAATTTTTTCTGACTGTGCAAAATCAAAGATTTTGCAACACAGGTCGAATCTTCGGTTCCCATAAGGGAACTT
>JAITGU010000096.1 GCA_031280375.1 Candidatus Methanovirga procula
AGAAGAGCGGGTGAGAAGATTCTAAATGAATATAGCAATAAACAATTAGATGTCGGTTTTAAAGTCTTTAAATTAGATTCTTCAAACCTTAAAAAGTGGGATCCTGATTATAAAAATCCTGAACAAGCTATTCTTACAAGTGTTGATAATATTAAAGAGGATAGAACTGAATTTGATTTATTGTATGAAATTATGCTTAAATATGGCATAGATCTTACATTAGCAATAAAAGAATATTATATAGCTAATAAAAAAATTTATTCTGTTGGTTTCGGAGCCTTATTGATTTGTCTTGATGATGAAATCACTTCTGAAATAGCTACTGAAATAATTAAGCTTAAAAATGACTTGTCTCCTGAAACTACTCGTGTTGTATTTAAGGATAATGGTTTTAAAAGTGATAGTGATAAAACTAATATAAAAGAAAGTTTAAAAACTAATGGAATTGATGAATTTATAACAATTTAGTTTTTTTAGACTATCAAAACAGAATTTTATTGTTATAATTAAGTTATTTATATATCACAATTTAATTTATATTTTTAGTTTAATTGTATTTTTAGTTTATGTTTATACAAAAATATATATTGTATAGTAATTATAGTAATACTATAAATAATATATTTTAGGTGAAAAAATGTTAGCAGTTACTAATGTGTTTGGGAAAAATCAGACAACCATACCTAAGGAAGTTAGGCAAAAATTAGGTTTAGATGGAAATTTTATCATTGAATGGAATATAAATGAAAATAACGAAGCCGTTTTGAAATTTAAGCGAAAATATTCTAAAAAAGACTGTGATTCATTTTTTAATAATTTAGATAAGATTAGCAAAGAAATGGATCAAGGAAAAAAAGTTGAAATAGAGGTCGAAGAAGTCCTTAGAGAAAACCAAGTTTAAAATTTCATTATCTGTAAGTTCTAATGACTTTCTTGTGAAATTAAAGAAAAAAGACACGAAAATGTACTTTGAAATATATGAATCATTAAATACTATAATAAAAGCTCCTTTTAGAGCTAAAAAATTATCCTATAACCATAAAGATAGTATTTAGAAGAAGAGTTGGAACTTATAGGATTATTTACGAAGTTAAAAATGATGAAATTAAAGTGTTAACTATGGACATAGGAAAAATATATGATACTTTATTATTTTTATAAATAATTTTTATTGATATAATTTTTATAAATACATTAATGAGGAATAAAAATGACAAAGATGAAACTTAAATTTGATTCTAATTTAGAATATCAAAATGAAGCAGTTAATTCTGTTGTTGATTTATTTGAAGGGCAAAATTCAATGTTATCTTATTTTACTGTTAAAGGTCAGGTGTCTCTTGATAAAAATACTTATGGTGTGTCAAATAAAATAGATATTAGTCATGAAGATATCTTAAAAAATATTAGGTCTGTTCAGACTCGGAATCGTTTAGCTCCAAGCGAGTCTCTATCTTCTCTTGATTTTAATATTGAGATGGAAACTGGAACTGGTAAGACTTATGTCTATTTAAAAACTATTTTTGAGTTAAATAAGAAATATGGATTTAAAAAGTTTATCATTGTTGTTCCAAGTATAGCTATTAAGGAAGGAGTTTATAAATCAATTAAGATTACAAAAGATCATTTTAAGGGATTGTATGATAATATTCCTTATGATTATTTTATTTACGATAGTTCAAAGCTTGAACAGGTTCGTAACTTCGCTGTCAGTAGTGAAATTCAAATTATGATTATTAACATCGATGCTTTTAATAAAAGTTTTACTAAAAATGCTTTAGATGAAACTAAAAAAATATCCAATATTAATATTATTCATCGTGAAAATGATAAGTTAAATGGTTGGAAGCCTATTGAGCTTATCTGGGAGACTAATCCAGTTGTTATCATAGATGAGCCTCAGTCTGTTGTTTCAACTCCAAAATCAAAAGATGCTATATCTTCACTCAATCCTCTTTGCACTCTACAATATTCTGCAACTCATAAAGAAATTCATAACCTTATATATAAGTTAGATGCGATTGGTGCTTATGAAATGGATCTTGTTAAACAGATTGAAGTCGCATCTTTTGAATCACTTGACTATCATAATAAAGCTTATTTAAAATTAGTCTCTGTTGATAATAAAAAATCTCCTATCACAGCTAAAATTGAATTAGATCAATATAAAAATGGAAACACTAAAAGGAAAACTTTGACAGTTAAACAAGGTGATGATTTATCCAGTGCAAGACTCTCAAACCGTGAAGTTTATGAGGGATATGTAATTAATGAGATTTATTGTGGTGAAGGTAATGAATATGTTTCTTTTACTAATAGAGATGATGTTTTAAAATTAGAAAAGAAAGTTGGAGATATAGATGATTCTATTATTAAAAGGCATCAAATAGCTAAAACCATTGAAGAACATTTAGACAAAGAAATTCAATTAAATCAAAAAGGAATTAAAGTTTTAAGTTTATTTTTCATCGACAAAGTGGCTAACTACAGAAGCTATGATGGTGATGGAAATCCTCAAAAAGGACCTTACGGCGAAATTTTTGAAGAAGAATATAATAAATTAATTAAACTTCCCAAATATAATGCTTTAAATTTTGATTCAACTTTTTCTAAAAGTTTGGAAGAAATTCACAATGGATACTTCTCAGTTGATAAAACTGGTAAAAACAAAGGACAATTTAAGGACACTAAGGGTGACACCAAAGTTGATGACGATACCTACAGTCTTATAATGAAAGATAAAGAAAAACTATTGAGTTTTGACTCACCACTCCGATTTATTTTCTCTCATTCTGCTTTAAGAGAAGGTTGGGATAATCCTAATGTTTTCCAGATAGCTACATTAAATGAAACTAAATCCACCATAAAAAAACGTCAAGAAATAGGAAGAGGTTTGAGATTATGTGTTAATCAAGATGGTGAAAGGATTCATGATAAAACAATAAACACTTTAACTGTTATGGCGAATGAAAGCTATGAAGAGTTTGCTAAAACCTTACAAAAAGAAATTGAAGAGGATGCAGAAATTAAATTTGGAGTAATTGAAACAGACACTTTTGCTCATATTACTATGAAAAATAAGAAGGGAAAGATTGAACCCATTGGAAAACAAGGATCTATGATGATATTTAATCACTTTAAGGAAAAAAAATACATCAATGGAAGAGGTAAAGTTTTAGATGAGCTTAAAATAGCTATTGAGAAGGATGAAGTTGAAGTTCCAGAAAGATTTGAGGAAATTAAAGATTTAATTGTGGAAACTGCAAAAGGAAGAACTAAAAAACTACCAATTAAAGATAAAAGAACAAAAAGAAAGGTTAAAGCCAACAAGAGAGTATACTTAGATGAGAATTTCAAAGAATTTTGGGATAAAATCAAGCATAAAACTACTTACTCTGTTGATTTTGATACAGATGAACTCGTAGAAAATTGTTCAAATGTTTTAAAAGAAGAGTTAGACATTCAAACTCCAAAGTTGTTATATACCAAGGCAGGTATTACTATTGATGTTAGTGGTGTAGAACCTACTGAAAGTGGTACATATATAGTTGATAGTGCAGAACATGAGATAGCTCTTCCAGATATCATGACTTTTCTTCAAAACGAGACTTATCTTACAAGAAGGACGATAGCTAAAATTTTAATTGAAAGTAGGACTTTGAATCAGTTTAAAAAGAATCCTCAGGAATATATGGAGGAATCCTTAAGATTAATCTCATCTGAGATGAACCATATGTTAATTGATGGAATAAAGTATACTAAAATTGGTGATTATTATGCTCAAGAGCTTTTCTGCACAGAAGAGTTGACTGGTTATTTCTCTGATTTATTAGTTGAAAGTGAAAAATCTGTTTATGATCATGTTGTTTGTGATAGTAAAATTGAGGCTAAATTTGCTGAAGATTTAGAAAAAAATCAGAATGTTGTTTTATACACAAAGTTGCCTGGATGGTTTAAAATTAACACTCCTCTTGGAAATTACAATCCAGATTGGGCTGTTTTGTTTGATGTTAATAATGAAAAGAAAATGTATTTTGTTGTTGAAACTAAAGGAACGATGAACACTAAAAATCTTAGAACTACAGAATCTGATAAAATTAAATGTGGCAAGAAACATTTCAAAGCTTTAGATTCTGAAATAGGTTTTAATGTTACAAATAACCTTAGAACTATTTTGGCGAATTTAGAAGAGTAAAATTCCAGAGTTATTCAAAAATAAATTTTCATAAATCTTTAAGTGACTGGACAGTTTTCCAGGATTTCCTCACAGTATCTGGAAGTCCATCATAGCCACATTTCTTTAAAAATTCAATTGTTTTAGAATCACTTGGATAACCTGAACCAAGATCTCCAATTTTTCTATATTCTTTTTTTAATTCATCTATAATTTCATCTCTTATTTCTTTTGCAATTATTGATGCTGCTGCAACAGGCAAATAATTATCATCGGCTTTATGTTCTGCTATAACTTCTACTTGTGTTTTTTTTTCAAGAAAAGAAACACATTTATTTTTAGCTCTCTCAGGTTTAACATCAAAGCTATCAAGAATTATTCTATCATAATTATATTTATTTAATTGATTAATTATTTTTTGAATAGCTATTTCCTCAATATTATTCAAAGTCATAGTTTCTCTTAAAATATCTATATCTTTTGCTTTTATTTCAACAATAGTATAATCAAAGATTTTTTTTAATTTTCTGGCTAAAACTTTTCTTCTTTGAGGAGTTAATCTTTTAGAATCTTTAACACCCATTCTACTAAGCATTATTTCTTTTTCTTGAGGAACAATTATTCCAGCAACAATTAAGGAACCTATAACTGAACCACGCCCTGCTTCATCAATGCCTAAAGTTTTCATAATAACAAAACTCTAATTAATATCTCTCAAATATTACTTGCATTAAATTAAAGTTATAAATAAAAGTTTATTATTTATTGTATTGAATAAAAAGGATTATAAATAATACATAAATCATAAAATATAGATACATATCTAAAAAAAAAAGTAAGAGAAAAACTGGAGAGATTATTGTAATATTTGAGAAACTTAAATTTTGTATATCTATTATTCTATATCATTACAATGTATCAATATATTATAATTTTAATAGATTATGATCCTAATTTATTTGAAACCCGCTAATCTAACTTCAGGTTCTAATGCTCTTGGTTCCGCTGCCACAATAGCTGCTCCTTTTGCAACAACAGTCATTGGATCATTGGAAATTTTAACTGGAATTTTAAATTCATCACAAATCCTTTCCTTAAGACCTCTTAATTGTGAACCTCCACCAACAGCTAATGAATTATGGTACACACCAGCTATTAATTCTGGAGATAATCTCTCTAAAACTTGATTCAATGCAACAACAATCTCAGAAATTATTGGTTCTACAGCTTCAGATACTAATTCAGAATCTATTACAACTTTTTCAGGTCTGTTTGTTTTAACTGATTTTCCTATAGTTTCCATAGTTAAAATTTCTAAATCTTTACTATTTTTTACTAACCCAACATTTATTTTAGCTTGTTCTGCTTCATGAATTCCTATTTCAACATCAAACTTATCTTTTACAAGTTTCACTATATTGTTATCAATATCATCTCCACCCCATCTAACAGTTTGAATGTCAGTTATTCCTCCTAAGGAGATAATAACTAAATCTGTTGAACCAGCACCCACATCTATTATTAAAATTCCATTTGGTTCAGCAATAGGTAGACCAGCACCAATAGCTGCTGCTAATCCTTCACTAATAACTAAAACAAAATCTGCTCCAGCCTTTCTTCCAATTTCTTCTGCAGCATTTTTTTCCACTTCAGATGAGTCTCCTGGAACACCGATGACAATTCTACCGACTTTTTCTCCTTCTTTCTTCCCAATTTCCATTGCCCTTATTAACAATGCTTGTGCTTGAACTACACTCTCAATAACTCCTTTTTTAAGTGGTCTAAGAGCTACAATATCTTCTGGTGTTCTACCTAACATTAACTTAGCTTCTTCACCAACAGCTAATACTGATGATGGATCATTTTTTTTAACAGAAACAACAGACGGAATTTGATATAGATCAAATTTGTCTCCTGATGGTTTAGCAATCACTGTATTTAATGTCCCTAAATCAATACCCAAGCTATTTACATTATTTTTAGTTACTTTATTCGTGTCAATTTTATTCTCATCTTTATTAGAACTAAATAAACCCATCATATCTTCCTCTAAATTTTTATTCATCAATCAGAATATAAATTATACTTAACAACTATTCAATCTTGTAAAGTATTCATTTATTATTAGATTATTTAATTATATATATTTAATTTATTTTATAATGTATTTTTTCACAATGCCAATTTTTAAATTAATAGTTTATATTTTATAATTATAGTTTTTTATTACAATTATTAAAAATATGATAATTGTTTCAAAAACTTAAAGTATGTCAAAATATTATTTATTAAAATAAATAAGATTATTAAAAACAATAATTATTTAAATATTATGCAAACTTAATAAGACAAATATCATATAATTTCAATTCAAATATTATACTTTATTAGTTGAATTTTTTATTTATTCAAGTTAATTTATTTGAATTAAAATAATCTTTAATGTCTTTAAGGCTTTTTATAAATATTTTATTAGATTTAGCTATATTTTCAATCTTTTCAATATCTTTATCATAATCTACAGATATGAGAACAGTTGATAATACAACATCACTCACATTAAACAAAGGAGATATGATAGTTTTTAAAGAATTAGGAACAAAATTCATGCTTAAATCTGTTTCTATAAATCCTGTTGTTTTATCCTCCAATAAAATTGAAAAACGAGTCTTTGCCTTCTCTGCATCTCCAGCGAATTTTTTTATAGTTTCCTCTTGAGCAACTAAAAACATTAAATTAGGTTCATTTACTACATAAAATGGAGCTATTCGTATATATGCTCCTCCTTTATCCTTACTAATATAACTTAATTCCCTTATATTTTCAGAATACCCAAAAATTAATATAAAATCAAACTTTTTCCGTATAAACGACTCTTTAATAACAATATGTTCTCTAAAAACAACTTTCACTCTTTTTTTCGAAGCAATTGCAGAGTAAGTTACTTCATTAATTAATTCTTCATTTCCAATGATTGCACACCATAACTTCTCTGAATCATTTTCAGAAGAAACTTTTGCAGCCTGCCTTAAATCTCGCAGTTTATTATTAATCAAACTATACCTCCTTTCTGTTTAATTTTGTTTATTAAAGAATAATGCTTCCATAATCCACTTAATTATACTATATACGGTGATAAATAAAATATAAAAATTATACAGTCCCTAAATTACATAATTCATCGCATAATCAATTAACAAGATTATGGAATATAATGCAATACCATAAAACACACGATACAATATTATATTTAATTATAGTCATATTAAAGTAAATATAGGTTAGTTAGAAATAAAATTGATTAAAATTATTTTTGTAAAATATCATTACTTATATCATTACTTATAAATAAAATATACACTACAAATGTTATAATATTATAAATTATAACTTTTTATATTAATAAACTTTACCTTAATATTTTTTTTATCTTAAACATTTTTTTTATAGTTTAGAAAAACCTTTTAAAAACATGGAATTAAAAAATTTCATTAAATTTCTCACTTCGTTCGAAATAAACGAAACCTTTGGTTTCTAAGTTCCTCGCGACCTTCAAAACAAAGGTTAATCAAAAGTTTTCTTTAAAAAATAAGAAACATAGTGTCATGACAAATTGATTCGTTCTATAAGTATTGATTTTATATATTGATAATATCTTCATTATCATCGTATTTTAGTGAAATTCTACCACAGATAAGTTCTATTTCATGAAAACTTATTTTTAAAATCTTACTAAATTATTTTGTCTTGACAATAGTTTTAAGAAATATTTTTATAATTTACATTGTTTTGTGAAATTAAGTACTTTGAGTTTAATTACCAAAAATTGCTTTGCAATTTTTGTAATTATGAAAATCCAAAGAATTTAGAGTAATCTTCGATTTACAGTGATTAAAAATAGGATTCTGTTAATTTTTTTCAACTTGATTAAATTCTTAATTTTTTAATTATGGTCCTTGAAATAATTTTTGTAAGTAATGGACTTTTTAAATA
This sequence comes from Candidatus Methanovirga procula, assembly GCA_031280375.1. Classification (GTDB taxonomy): domain Archaea; phylum Methanobacteriota; class Methanobacteria; order Methanobacteriales; family Methanobacteriaceae; genus Methanovirga; species Methanovirga procula. The sequence continues at coordinate 8,168 of JAITGU010000096.1, forward strand.
GACATAATATCATTTTATTTTAAGTTTTTAACTAAATTTATATTTTCAGATTATAATTAATCTTAAATTAGTTAATAATGAAATAAGCTATGTTTAAATGATATTTTCAAACAGAAAATAAATTCTTCTAAGTTAAAAATAAATTATCAACAACGAAGAATAAATTCTTCTAAGTTAAAAATAAATTATCAACAACGAAGAATAAATTCTTCTAAGTTAAAAATAAATTATCAA